>JBBKWD010000136.1:0-13362 GCA_037968775.1 Bdellovibrio sp. | reverse complement strand
TGGCCCTCGTTCCGTCCCGGCTGCTCAATGGCAGCTCTCCCGGGTTGTCGATGCCCCAGACACCGGTGACGCTAATTGCGTCTTTTTGTAAAAATCAGCCTACCAAATCCAAGGCAGGTCGCCCCTGAGCGGCACACCCCGTGCAATAACTCTGCCCGAACGTAAATTATAACATGAGGTCAATATGAAGAAACTACTCCTATCTTTGGTCCTTTCAGCTTCCCCCTTTTCAGTTCAAGCCGCAGAAACTTTGCACACCCAAATTCACTGCATCGTCGATCAAGAAAATGGAATCAGTGAGTTTAAAGAGGGCACAAATGTCACAGGCTTTTTAAAAATTGGAGAGTTTACCTTTTGGCCACAAAAACTCGGCAGCGAAACAACAATGCTTATCACGCGTTCTGGCAGCTCAGAAATCCTTCACCAAATTGAATTTGGAGATAGTAAATCTACCTCGCTAGACATCGCTTTAGAAAAGCTCGACGGAGCCAGCCAGCAATGTAAGATTAAATTTGCAGTTGTTAAAAGCAAAGTTCCTGTTTCCTATTTAATATTTTAAATTTTAAATTTTATCAGATAAAGATTTGTAAAACAGAAAAGCATGCCCACGAGCACGCTTTTTTTGTTCGAAATACTGTGCTCTCTCAAATTCATATCAGGTGTCCGACCAGATAATCCACTTTTCTCAGGTCGATCCTTAACTTGCACGCTCTTCTCCTGTACAAGCTTGGCAGCTGCCTCTCCTCAGGGGGGGGCTCTATTGCTGCGCCACTCCCAAAGACTGCTGTAGATGTTTTATACAACCTTGAAAAAGGTTCTCCCAGCCTCTGAAAACGCGAAGTCATTTCGTTTTTAATGAGATAGAGCTGGCTTCGGTCTTGCAATTTCAGTTGAGACTTGATCAGTACGATCGCATGTTTTTCTTTCGAGCAGGAGATCTTTTATGAATCTGTTTTTTAAGGCAATTTTGATAGTTCTTTGTGGAGGTTTGATCCTTACGAATTCTCACTCCGCGTCCGCGGCTTGGATTGGAAAAGATGGCAAACCAAAATGCATGTCCGAAGATTTTGTTCCTGTCGTAAATAAAAGAATCGCTCGATACTTTGACAGCTCAAGTGTTTATCGGGACTCTCCGCCCATTTCTTGCGTTTCCAGAAAACTTGAAAAGCCTTTACACTGGCTTCAGGCGAAAGAGTATTGCGCCAAAACTTATAAAAGCGGACTCTGTGAACGCGAAGTTCTCTCCGAGGCCTTTCGGACTGGAATAAGAATGGAACAATCCCGTGAACCTGAATGGACAGGCATCTTTACTGACTATGATGTTGAAGTATTTGTAGGACCTCAGAGAGTTGACTTCAGGGACATGTTTGATGCTGTGTTACCGTTTAGATGTTGTCACTAGGCGTGACCTATAGATCATCGCCAATTTTATAAAAATTGGCTGTACAGGATCACATATCCCACAAATTAAATAAAAAAGAGCAGCCTAGGCTGCTCTTTTTCGTTCGAAATTTGAAAGAAGCTAAATGCCCTGCTTGTGACGTTCTTGATCGTCAACGTGGGATTGGATTCCACCCTTCAAGCTTGGTCGGTAAGCTAGGTGATTGATGTCGTAAATGAAGTTTGCCCCGTTCACGCCCGGAGTTTGCCACTCAGGTCCCAAACGGATCGCATCCACTGGACACGCCTCTTCACAGAAGCCACAAAATACACAACGAAGCATATCGATTTCATAAGCGATCGGAAACTTTTCAACTTCCGGATCATTATGTTCAGCTGCTGTAATTTTGATACACTCTGCAGGACAGTTCGTCGCGCACAACATACAAGCTGTACAACGAAGAGCACCGTCTTTTTTAACAGTTAAAATGTGATTCCCTTTGAAGCGAGGAGAATATTCATAATGCTCCTCTGGGTAATTCAAAGTGATCATCTTTTTTCTGTTAAAAAGATTTTTCAGCAAGCTCTTCATGGTAATTCCCATACCAGTCAGAATACCCGGCAAGTACCACTTGGCCTTTTCCGAATTATTTTGCACTACACTCATAGGCTACCTCGCTTGAATACAAACTCGTTCTTTTTACGAAGCTCTAATGTCACTTGGTCCGCACGCTGATTCGTCGGCATGAACTCTGACGACATCATTGGAATTTGCAAGTTTTTACCTGCAAGCAACAACGCGGCCTCTGTCAAAGTCAGGGCTTCAGAAACAATCGTCGTGGCTTTCTTGAATTTTTGTTCAAGACCCGCGTGATTGATAAAGGTTCCGTCTTTTTCTACGAAAGTCTTCATCGGAATCATCCAAACATTACCAGTCAATGCTTTCAAAGCTTCGTGGTGTCCTGCTTGCATCCAGATCAAGTTCGTAGCTTTTGAAAGCTCTTTCACTTTGACTGCAAAATCAGGAAACACAACTTGATTTTCAGGGCCTGCGACAACAACAGTCTTAATAGAGCCGTTGCTAAGTCCTGAAGTCAAATCAGCCCAAGACGTGCTGATACCGTGCTTTTCTAGAACTTTCATCAAGCCCTTCGTATTTGGATTTTTGTCTCCACGAATGAGCAATCCATCAAAGTCTTCAAATGACTCTTTGTTGTTCTGCCAGAAGTACACTTTTTTAGTTTTAAATTCGTTAACGAAAGTTCCCACGATCGCATCGAACTCTTCCACTGTGTATTGAGCTGTTAAAACCAACGCCAAAGAATCAGCCGCAGTTGATTTCACAACTTCGTGCGCGGCTTTCGCTGCTGCCCCACCATGAACTTCTGTCCAAGTGTTTCCGCTGTGGATCATACCTTTTAATAGGCGCGATTCTTTATTCACGAACTTGTAAACATCACGGCCTTCATCACACATCCAGTGACCGTTTACTTTTTCGTTGTAGGCCGGCTTCACACGGAAGAAACCTTCTTTGTTATAATAAACTTTGACGCTGCAACCAGTTGAACAACCGTTACAAACTGTTTCCGAGTCCTTGAGATACCAAACCCGCTGACGGAATCTAAAATCTTTAGAGGTCAAAGCCCCTACTGGACAGATATCCACAGTGTTTAAAGAGTATTTATTTTTAAGTTCCACACCTTCATGACAACCGATTTCTGAACGGTCGCCACGATTGAAGATTCCAAGCTCATTGGTCTTAGAAACTTCTTCGGTGAAACGAACACAACGCGAGCACAGAATGCAGCGCTCAGAGTCCAAAACCACAGTCGGACCTAAATCCACAACCTTGTGCTTTTTAACTTTCGCCTCTGCCATTTCAGGATCGTATTTACCGTATTCCATGTACTGGTCTTGCAAACCGCACTCGCCAGCTTGGTCACAGATAGGACAATCCAAAGGATGGTTGATCAAATGGAAATCCAGTCCCCACTTCACAGCATCTCTGACTTTTTCAGAGGTGTTGTTGATCTTCATGCCTTCAGAAACCATCGTGTTACAGGCGATCTGTACACGTGGATTTCCTTCTATTTCGACCATACAAAGACGGCAAACACCTGCGACACTGAGGCCGGGATGCCAGCAATAGTGCGCAATGCGATCACCGGATTGGCTCATCGCCTCGATGATCGACGTACCTTCTTTGACTTCGACTTCTTTGCCATTAATGGTGCATTTCGGCATATGTCGTTCCTTTTACCTTAGAGCGTCCTTCACGAACGTAGAATTCAAATTCATCACGGAATTTACTTACAAAACTCAACACCGGCAAAGCCGCTGCATCGGAAAGTGCACAGATGGTTTTACCCTTCATGTTGTCAGCAACTTTCAAAAGCAAATCGATATCCTGCAAACGTCCCTTGCCTTCAAGGATCGAGTGAAGAACTTTGTTCAACCACCCCGTTCCTTCGCGACAAGGTGTGCACTGGCCACAAGATTCGTGGGCATAAAAGTGAGTCAAAACACCCAACATATCAACCATACATTGAGAATCATCGATCACGATTACCGCACCAGATCCAAGCATTGTGCCAAGACCAGCGAGGGATTCATAATCAAGGTTGGCTTTCATCACTTCTTCAGCTGTCAAAACCGGAGCTGACGATCCACCAGGAATCACGGCCTTCAATTTACGACCCGGCTTCATACCGCCACCCTCTTTGCTGATCAAATCAATCAAAGGGTAACCGAGTGGAACTTCGTAATTTCCAGGAGTCATCACATTTCCTGACAGAGAGAACAACTTTGTTCCCGCTGACTTTTCAGTGCCGTGTTCACGATAAACAGCTGGTCCGTCTTTAATAATATAAGTCACAGCCGCCAAAGTTTCGACGTTGTTCACGATCGTCGGCTTGCGCAAGTAACCTTGAACAGCTGGGAACGGCGGCTTCAATTTTGGCTGGCCTTTAAGGCCTTCCAAAGAAGAAATCATACCTGTTTCTTCACCGCAGATATAAGCCCCGGCACCACGATACACATCCAGGTCAAAGTCATAACCCGAACCTAGAATGTTTTTCCCCAAATATCCTGCTTCGTAAGCTTCTTTAATCGCCTGCTCAAGAACTTGAATTGGGTAGGTGTACTCTCCGCGAACATAAATATAACCTTTTTTAGAACCAATCGCGAAACCAGAGATGATCATGCCCTCGATCAATTGATGAGGTGCTTTTTCCATCATCGCTCGATCTTTGAAAGTTCCCGGCTCCCCTTCGTCTGCGTTGCAAAGCAAATAACGAGGCTCGTTGTTTTTAGGAAGAAAGCCCCACTTCATTCCCGTCGGGAATCCAGCACCGCCACGACCACGCAATCCGGAAGCTTTCACTTCATCGATGATCGCTTGAGGCTGCATTTTAAGAGCTTTGCCAACAGTGGCATAACCACCCTTGGCTTTAAAGCCCGCAAGAGTGCGGTATTCGTCTAAGTGATAAAATTCTGTTAATACTTTTGCTTCAGCCATTATTTCATCCCTCTTAGCAGATTCATCGCTGTCTCAGGAGTGAGTTTTTCATAGTATTTATCATTCACTTGCATCATCGGCGCCGTTCCACATGATCCCAAACACTCGACTTTAGAAACCGTGAAGCGCCCGTCTGCCGTGATCTCGTTGTATTTCACACCGAGTTCTTTACAGATATGAGACGCCATTTCACGACCGCCCTCAAGCGCACAGGAAATATTTGTGCACACTTGAACGTGGTGTTTTCCAACGGGCTCTTGATTGAACATCGTATAGAACTTGAAAACTTCGTTGATACGGCTTTCAGGGATGTCCATGACTTTAGAAAGATGCGAGATCATTTCTGGAGTGATGAAACCCTTGTTTTCTTTTTGTGCGATATAAAGGCTAGGAATAATAGCGGACTCTCTCGCTTCATAGCGGTGGAGCTCCTTTTTTACTTCCTGCAAACCTTGTTCACTCAGTTGAAACATTTTTTACCTCTTAAAACTAATGCTACTTCAGTTCCGGGCTCCGAGGAGCCCTCCACTCTGTGCCTTCCGGCGACCAAATGATCTCCGACCTTCGGTCTAACGATCCAATTCTCCGGCGATCAAATTCATAGAGGCGATTGTAGCGATAGCATCGGCTATCATCGCGCCTTTAACGACTGTCGGATAAGATTGATAGATTGCAAAACATGGTGGACGGACTTTCAAACGGTATGGATTTGCAGAGCCATCGCTGACTAGGTAAAATCCAAGCTCTCCGTTAGCAGCCTCTGTCGCATCATAAATTTCGCCCACTGGTGGACGAAGGCCTTTGATGATCAACATAAAGTGATTCATCAAACCTTCGATATTTCCATAGACGTCTTTTTTCTCTGGCAGAACGATGCCTTTGTCGCGAATTGTATAATCGCCACCAGGAACGTTTTTACAAACTTGTTCAATGATACGAACAGATTGGCGCATTTCTTCAATTCGCACCAAATAACGGTCATAAAGATCGCCTGTTGTTCCCACGGGAACGTCAAAATCAAGAGCTTCGTAACCGTAATATGGATTTGTTTTACGCAAATCCAAGTTCACGCCTGCAGCTCTCAACAAAGGACCTGTGTAACCCCACTGAATGGCATCAGCCGGAGTGATCGGGCACACGCCTTGAGTTCTCTTGATAAAGATTTTGTTATCCAGAGTCAGGCGCGACATTTCGTCGATCACATGGCGCATTTCTTTACAGAATACCAAAACGTCGTCAAACCAACCTTCAGGCGCATCTTGAGCCATACCACCGACGCGAGTCATGGAAACGGTCAAACGTGCCCCGCAAAGCTTTTCAAAAAGATTGTATACCTTTTCACGCATCGTAAAGAGGAAGAAAAATCCCGTTAATGCCCCTAAATCCAGAGCGCCCGTGCCCACAGAAATATTGTGGTCAATGATTCGAGACAGTTCCGCCAAAATCACACGCATAGCTTGCGCTTTCGGAGGAATTTCAACGCCCAAAAGACGCTCAACTGTTTTGCAATAACCGATATTGTTCATCGGTGCCGAGCAATAGTTCAAACGATCTGTGTACGGAATCACTTGGTTGTAAGGATGAGTTTCGGCCATTTTTTCAAAGCAACGGTGCAAGAAACCAATGTCGCAATTGGCACGAACGATGGTCTCGCCATCAAGTTCCGCCATCACACGCAAAGTTCCATGCATCGCCGGATGAGAAGGGCCGATGTTGATCGCAACAAACTTGTCGTTCAACACATCGCCAGGCTCGCCCGGTTCATTGTTGAAATGGACGGGCAAAACTGAATTCGCATGTTGATTCCAGTTCGCCTCATAATCTTTACGCAACGGATGACCCACGAATTGATGGTGAGTCAAAATTTTGCGCAAGTTCGGATGACCTTCAAAAATAATTCCGAACATATCAAAGGCTTCACGCTCAAACCAGTCAGCACCACGGTAAGCGTGGATAACTGTTCCGATCGATTCGCCCTCCCCGACTTGCGCTTTGATACGCAGGCGAGAGTAATCTTTTGAAGAAAATAGGTGATAAACAACGTCGAAACGCTTTTCACGGGCGGGGTAATCCACTCCGCAAACATCCATCAAAAAGTCGAACTTGCCAGACTCGCGCAAAAACATAAGCACCGCTGGTGCATCTGCTTTTGGGATTTCCAACACGTCATCGCCAACCGCGTGAGTGAAGGTGTAAGTGTCGACTTTAAACTTTGTGCCGAGATCTTGTTTTAAACTTTCAAGCTTATTCATAAGGGCTCTTCCAGTTATCTTTCCAAGGACGTGGTTGATGAGTCGTGATCATACGCTGCAAAGCCATGATGCCATCGAGAACTGCCTCTGGAGTCGGAGGGCAACCCGGAACATAAACGTCAACAGGTACAACTTTGTCACAACCTTGAAGCACATGGTAAGCACGGTAGAAACCACCAGAGCTTGCACAAGCACCCATCGAGATAACATATTTAGGTTCCAACATCTGCTGATAAATACGCACGAGAACCGGCGCCATTTTTTCAGTGATAGTTCCGGCAACAATCAGCAAGTCGGCTTGGCGCGGAGAGAAGCGAACCACCTCGGCACCGAATCGAGCTAAATCATATTTAGGACCCATCACGGACATCAACTCGATACCGCAGCATGCAGTCCCGTACGGCATTGGCCACAAAGAATTTTTTCGTCCCCACGCCACCAAAGCATCTAACTTTGTGGTCATGGCAAAACTTCGTGACATATCATCTACAGCTTGAGTTCCTGTGGCCCCTGGGGACACAAGTCCTTGCACTTGATCATTGTGCATAAAAACACCTCGATATTTTCATTTAACTATCATTAAGTAATTACTGAAATTCCGTAATCCTGACAACTAGATAACTTATTATAGGGCCCGGCATAAATTCTTCAACGCACCCACCCAAAGAACAGCAATTGAAATTGATTATCCCCTCCACCCCCCTCTAAAATTGACACTTCACTAACCATCAGTCGGGGAACTTCCTTGTTGTTAGGCAGCAGAGGACTTCGATAAGGAGAATCCAGCATGAAATTTTCAGCTTTGTTGATCTCAACAAGCCTGCTCTTGGGCCTGAACACCCAGGCGGCCCCGAAGAAGCAAGATCTGCTTATTAAACTAGCACCTGGCTTTGTGAACTTTGAACTTCCGGGAGCAAAAGTTGAAAAACTCAACAATGCTTGGGTTCGTGTTCAGGCTCCATCACGCATGAGTTTGGCGATTTTGGAGAAAAATTCCGCTGTGGAATACATCCAACCGAACTATAAAATCAAACTTTTGGAAGACTACACGATTCAAGATTCTTTGCGCCGTGCAGCTTTAAGCAAGATGCTTGCTAGAAATCCTCAGCTTCGCGAGCTGGCAAAAGTCGACAACCCGGCAATCCCGGAAGCTGGCCAACCGACCACGGGTGCAGATCCTTTGTTGTCCAAACAGTGGGGCATGCTAGACAACAATGTTCAAAAAGCGTGGGAAATCACTCGCGGCAGTTCAGATATGATCGTCGCCGTGATCGACACGGGTGTGGATTATACTCACGAAGACCTGTTGCCGAACCTTTGGAGAAACACAGCCGAAATTCCTAACAACGGAATCGACGATGATGGCAATGGCTATATCGACGACACGATCGGATGGGATTTTGTTTCTAACGACAACAAGCCTTTCGATCTTTCTGTTGAACCGATGGAAATTCTTTTTAAAGGTGGAAACCCTGGACACGGAACTCATTGCGCCGGCAACGTGGCGGCGCGTGGTGATAACGGCAAAGGTATTTCTGGAGTCGCTCCGAATGTCAAAATCATGTCGATTCGTTTTATCTCTGAAAAAGGTCAAGGCACAACAGCTGACGCGATTAAATCAATCGAGTATGCTGTGAACAACGGTGCACGGGTGCTGAGCAACTCTTGGGGTTCTGAGGGCGAAGAAGCCGGTTCACCTGAGAACCAAGCTTTGCGTGATGCTGTTCAATACGCGCAAGACAAAGGCACGTTGTTTATCGCAGCTGCTGGTAACGGCCACAAAGGTGTCGGTTATGACAACGATACAGATGCCTTGCCATCTTATCCGGCGTCTTACCACCACGATACTATCATTTCTGTTGCCGCTTTGGATGTGAACAACCAACTGGGTTCGTTCTCTAACTGGGGCGCAAAAACTGTGGATATCGGAGCACCGGGTGTGAAAGTTTTCTCGACTGTTGTGGAGCAAGGTTACACGGACACTGTGATTGATAAGTTTGGCTTTAAAGCCACTTGGGATGGAACGTCGATGGCGACTCCGCACGTAGCGGGTGCTGCGGCTCTTTATTGGTCTTTGCATCCGAACCAATCTTGGCAGGATGTGAAAGCTGCGATCTTAGGATCCGCGCAAAAGATTCCTGCGATGCAAGGCAAGTCTGTGTCTGGCGGTAAGTTGGATGTGAATGCTTTGGTTCGGTATTAGGTTTTTTAGGAATTAGAATTGGATTTTAAGGGAGGGCCTTGGCTCTCCCTTTTTTTTGGGGCCTTTCTTGCGTAAATATGCTGCTACAGAAATTCCCCTCGGGGCTCTCGCTAGTTACTCACTTTAAGATACTTAAGTGCAGGGTAGAGCCAAGGCAGAAGATGCATGACTTTCATTCGGCTTTTTTTATTGAGTTTCCTCTTAAACTCGATAAAATTAGTTTTGTGTTTGCTAAATTTAAAGCCTGGTTTTCCGATACCAAAAAAGATTTCAAAGAGTTCGCTATTCGCCAGATGGATGTTCTGATCGCATTGGTAATTCTCTGGATCGGGCTCTATGTTGGGGCCCATTTTCTTATAGTAAATTCAGAAGCCTACAACCTTACCGAAAATTTTATCGAGACAGATCCGACAATCACTGAACTAGTTGGTGATATCAACTCGGTCTCCCTTCAACCGATGTCCAACTCAATAAAGTGGATAAATTCTGGTGGCTGGGCGAATTTAGAATTAAACACCTCCGGCAGCAAGGGCCACCTCAAAGTAAGAGCTTATCTCGAAAAATTCGAGGGCAACTGGCGCCTCCTAAAAGTCCACGCGATTCTCCCCAATCACGACGTAGTCGCCTTAAAGCAATAGAGATACGAGTTCAGACTGCCCAGTAGGTACTATTGAAAACCGCCCATTGGGTTTAGCCGTTTTTTTGTGCTCCTGCTATTTCTATATTTTAGCTCTCTGGCCTGGTCGGGCAAAACTCCCTCACACCAAAACGGACAAGCCCCGTATCCCGATCATACAAGCCACCGGCAAAACCAAGATTCTGGAACCCAGGATTCGTATCACTGATCACTTGCCCCCATGGGCCATACTCAATCACTTGAGCACTTACACCCGTGCTTGAATTCACAACCGCACGGATACTTCCGATTTGATCTTTTAAAAACTTATAACGAACACCACCACTCACCATATAGTCGGGTGAATGCCCACTGCTCGCGTAAATGTACTGCTGCAAGATATTTCCCGCAGGACTAAGAACGCCGATGATTCTTTGATCGTCGTAAATGTAGCGCTCAAGCACAACCCCATTGACTTGCTTTTCAAGGCGTCGGCCTAAGGGATCTAACTTATAAGAAATTTGCTTGCCGTCCTCGAGCACAACAGACTCAAGATTCCCATCAAAGGAATACGAGAACTGACGACTGGAGGCGAGCACGGTGTGCGCTCGTTCAATCATCTCGCCGTTTTTGTTATATAAATAAAGGTAGCCGCCCCACTGCACCAAACGATCCTGGCGATCGTAGGTGGCTAAAGTGCTGACGCCGCTCTGTGTGGTACGAACTCGGTCCCCGTTGGCATTGTAGCCATAACCGATAGCAGGTTCACGATTTTTTCGGGACGTTCTAAGTCTTCCGTTCGGCAAATAGGTAAATTTGTAGCTAGTCACCTCAGACCCTAAAGTTTCTTTCCGCTCAATCACTCGCGATAATTTATCCCTGACGAGTTCAACTTTATGAAGAGCTGTGCCTGCAACACTGGTTTCATATCCAGAAATCTCTCCGAAGGAACTATGTGTAAACTGTGTCGATGAGTTATCCAAAGTCACATTGCTTATCAAACCAATTCCATCATAGGAAAGTGTCTGCGCGCCCGCCGACACGACTTGCCCCTCTGGATTAAAAGCGTACAAGACATCGCGAGTCTCCATTGGGCTTGTGACAGAGAGTTTAGTGGGCCTGCCGAGACTGTTAAATACTTTTCCGGTCGAAAAATAAGTCGCGAATTGACCAGCGCTAATTTGGTTTACGTTTTCACCGGCGATAATCCCCTTCCCCGCATAAGAACGCCGAACAATAAGTCCTGCTGTATCCTGCAATGATCTAAAGGCTCCCGCCTGTAAATCCATTTGAACTTGAACAGTTTTTTGTGGGTAGGTTATACCCAACAACACTCCAGTGGTGGGGTGATAGGTAAAAGACGCTGAAATTTCTCACATTGAGAATTTCAGCTGAAATCATCGACTTTTCCCGTCAAAAGAGGAAACTGCGGGTCGCGCCTAGACGCCGGACTTTCTTTGGCGTTGGTTACGACTGCGAACTTTGGATCAGCGCAAAAGATTCCTGCGATGCAAATACTCGAGTGAGTTCAGAATAAAATTCGCTCGGTTGTTTAAACTTCATTATGTAAACCTAACACAGCCTACTTTTGGCAAGCACTTTTAATTTCTCAATCAAATCCGGCTTTTGATATATCTCACCGTGCAAAGGGATAAGTTGAGTTGGTTTTTTTTCACTTATCTCGCTCAGGAGCCACTTTCCATATTCCTTTTTATTTGAAGTACCTAGATATTGATATGCTCTACTCATTTCAATTCCAGGCCCCATCCTGTTGAGCTTCATAAGAAGCCCCATTATGCCACTTGGTAATTTTGAAAAGTTAAAAACCGCGTCACAGACCGTCCAAATCCGTTCATTACGCACTCGAATATCTAACCAAACCTCTCCAATTTTGTTGTGAGGTAGCTCAATCAGTGAAATATGATCCGGAAGCCCACTTCTTAAAATATCTAGGTTTTCTGATCGAATACCAGTTTTTTTCTCTAAACGATCAATTGCCGCAACAGCTGCTATAGGTTTCGAGTTTGGAAAACTTGCTTTCCAAATCGCCAACCCCAGGTTGTGATAGGAGTTTGGTTCCAACAAAAAAAGCTCGCTGTCCTCAGGAATAATAGCTTTGGCCAGTTCTGCAGTTGTCTTGTCACCAGGGCTGTATACAAGAAATTTCTTTTCGCTTACTTTGATTAGTAGGGATCTAGAAATGCCTGAGCTAAACCCATATGGGCACTCCCATAGAATTTCATTAATTGCCTTCCACTCTTGTTTCATATGCACAACCTACTTGCTGCCAAACTCTATCTTTTTTTATAATGTTCGAGACTCGTATGGCCTCAGCCAAAAATATACTACTTAACTATTTGAAACTATTAAAGCTAGAAATAGCGGGGTGTATGGGACGAGTTTAGAACTCAACCAGCTGATATCCCTGCAAAAACAGCCGAGACCTTAGAAAACCTCAGGGGAAACCCTCTAAAGCAACTCGAAAGCCGGTTACAAGCAGTTCGAGATCTGATCTACAACCATGCAAGCGATTTGCTCGTAACCATTTTCTCCGGAGGGACCATCAATACCCGATCCTCCAGCTCTCCCTTCCGGACCTGAATCGAAATATTTACCAAGACCGAGAGCGCTTCCGCCGCGACCGCCTTCCCCCCCTTGACCACCTTTGCCTCCTTGACCACCGGGCCCGCCTTTCCCAACTTGACGTTTCACACTTCGAATCAAGTTTCTGCCCGTTGCGGAAGACAAACTCACTGCCAAAATTCCAGTGTCGCCACCCTTGTAGCCTGCTCCTCCCGGATAGCCTTGCAAGCCTGGCCCACCAGGTTCTCCGACTGTCCCTAGTGTAAACGCACCCTCGCTTATGCTTCCTGTAACATCACGCCCAGGTAAACCTGAAGAACCTTTTAAGGATATGTCGGGCTGAGCTCCACGCTTGCCAGGCCTGCCATTTTCACCGCGCATCATAAAATTGATGAGCCCATTTCCTGCCTCGATTTCTAGGGATAGATTGCCTCCTGATAACCCATCGCCTTTTGTCGATGTAAAATCTTGAGGAAACGTCTCGATCCGACCGCCTTCCGATTGCAATTTTTCAATATGCATTCGAACCGTATTCCCCATCGTGAAGAGCACCGCATCCGGACCCAAACTCATTTGCGCAAATCGAAGGTCATAGGTTTTTGGTAAATCAGATGACACCTCATTGCCTTCTCGCTCCTGATCCTGCCCCGTTTTTTCATACTCTGCTGCACACCTTAAACTATACACTCCATTTTTTAAGCAGTCTGGATGCTGTAAAGTTGCCGCAAAAACTTTTTCTGTCACGAACCGGCCTTCCAAGAAATAGAGTTCTTCGTTTGTGATAAGCTCTGCCTCTTTAACAATTTTAGAT
>JBBKWD010000135.1:0-25322 GCA_037968775.1 Bdellovibrio sp. | reverse complement strand
ACCCTGGGCCATGGCATTTGTTCCAAGGACTTCGCCGCGATCATTGACATAGCTTAAGAATTTAACATTTTTGAAAGTGTTCAAAATTTTAAAGACCTTAAAGCCGTGGTAGCTCTCTTCTTTGCCAACAAGAGCTTGTCCAGAGTAAATCGCGGCTTCTTCTTCAGCGATGGCTTGGTATTCATATTTGGTTTCAGATTGCAGGCCTTCTTTGCTCTTAAGCATTAGATAAACTAGAAAGGTGGAAAGAAAAGTTCCTTTAGGGATCTTTTTTTGAATTTTGACGGGTTTCTTCCCGGATACTGATGTGACGGCAGTCATCATGCCGGCCTTGAACTTTGCATCGATTGTTTTACTCTCTTTGCCGGCAAGACTTGTGTACTCATAAGAAATTGGTGCCAACTCGCTGTCGGCAACAGCCTTTACGCTTTCGGTGACTTCGGATGGGCCTTTTCCGGTTTTTAGAAAGTAGGTCGAAAGAAACTGCTTCTTTTTAGCGTCGAACTCATAACGACTGATAACGTAGCCTATGTGATCTTCGCCGGAAGTGATTTTCGAATAGCCCTCAAACAAGACCTCTGCGCTCGCAACGGAGTGCACAGAAAAAATCAGAGCAAAAATTGCGAGCAGTGTTCGGACCATAGTCGAGTCTCTCCGTTAGATATATGGTTCAAAGTCTGTCATCCTACTATAGAACAAGTCAAAGTTTTCGAGGTCGAGTTATTGCCACCCTGCCAATGATACGAGACAATGTTCAAAGGCAAGTTCAAAGGCAATATGTTGAAAAGATTAAGCAACCGCAGCACTTTCATTCAATCCATTAAAAATCGTCGAGGCCAAGTCGCGCTTTTTATCGCACTTATTTTTCAAATTCTCTTTTTGTTTTTTGCGATGGTTATTAATGTTGGACTACTAGTTCATCACAAAATTAATCTGCAGAACTCTGTGGACTTGGCAGCCTACTATGGCGCGATGAAACAGGCTGAGGGCTTAAACTCAGTTGCGCATATGAATTATCAAATTCGGCAGTCGTGGAAGCTTCTTACTTGGCGGTACCGAATGTTAGGAAGTGGTGGGGAGTTCCATAAACACCCCTATAGTAAAACTCGACGTGCTATTATCGGTGATCCCGGGGATATGATTAACTATGCGGATGCAGAGCAGGCAGCCTTTCAAGAGACGCCGGCATTTTGCATTACCTATATTCCATTTAAGCCGATGCCAGCAGGTGAGAATACTTGTAAGGATATGGCGCAAAATCGCGGTATTACGGTTTTTAGTCCGCCTCCAATAATTGCAGCCCATCAGGTGTTCTCGTCCGTAATCAAAGCCACTTCAGAAGCTTTGCGAGACAAGGTCGTTGAGCGTTGTAAAATATTTGGCGCAGTGAACTATGAAATGCTCGCGCGTTTTATGGTGACCTACAATTTGGATCAATCAGATCGCATGCATGCTATCGCTCTGCTTTCCCAAGGTATGAGCAAAAGCACAGAGGATTTCTACGACATCGATGGGGAAAATGCCAGCGGCGGAATTGAAAAAACTTTGCGAAATAATTTAACGAGTGCAAATAACAATTCCGAACTCAAAGTTTCTATTTATAATTCCTTGGGATCAGCCGACTGTGGGATTGATAAGGGGGCCGGGGATGACCAGCCAGCCAAGTGGCTGACGACCACGAAAATCTATCCGGCATTTGCTTATACAGACACGGATTGCTCCGCTTCTAAAATTAGAACGGTGCCGCGCGTTCTTACAAATAGTGCAGCAGATTTTCCGAAGCATTTGGCAGGTCTCCCCAACGAGCAAACAGTGCGCACTTTGGCACCCTGGGTGGGGTATCGATCTGATATTAAGGATCGATTTAATTTTTCTTTAGGTGTGGAAAAGAACCCATGGTGCATGGCTTATGTCGGAGTTTCGGCAAGCACGGTTCCGAAAATTCCATTCTCTCCCTTTGGTGGGGTGAAGCTTTCAGCGCGCGCTTTTTATAAACCCTTCGGTGGCAGAGTGGGCCCTTGGTACAAAGAGGGTTGGGCTCGTGGATCCAAGTTATCTGATGTGGGAGACAAAATTGACAAAAATGTTCCCCCGCGTGTAGCTGATCTTTCTGAGCTTCAAGGGCTTAATGGAGATATCACACAGTTAAGAAATCGCGCGGCGAACTATGCCCGTTTTGTTGGTGATATAATAGGACTGAAGTCTCTTAAGCTTATTGGCTATTACGGTGAAGCCATTTTTAATTTAGAACCAGCTTGGCGAAATGGTTCAATGACAAGTACAGGTGGAGCAGACAGCGCGACGGCAGGTAGTACGGCACCAAACTTTGCCGACTGGGAACATCTTCCGTTTAAGTTTTCAAAACCTTCGGGTGATATTTTAGCGTGGGATACCAATGGAAATCCCTCGGCTATGAGGAATCTAGAGTTGTTAGCGATTCTTCCGGATACCTTTGATATGGCCTACTACTCTATTGAGCCAGATTACTATCACACCTATTATCCGCGACTGACAAAATTTTTCAGTGGTCCCGGGAAAGCACTCATCGCAACGGGAAGGTCCTTCCGCCCGGATATTGGTTACCACAAAGGCTATAAGGCAGGTCAATACAATCTGGATGAGTTCAGTGTAAAGGATCAATATAATGCCATCAAAGATTCCGGCATCGAGGAACGTGTCGACTCTCAATTTACCTTCCTGAGCAAAGACTGGCGACATATGTTGACTGGCTTTATACCCAAAAGTCTGACCGACTATTCAATCGATACGAATCGTTTCGGAAAATGTTTAGACGGCAAGGAACCAGATCCCGCAACACCTGGAAATTGCATCGTAGGTGGTTCAACCGGATACTCTGTTAAAATGGTGTCTTCAAAATACCTAGGATCAGAAATCCGCGATCTCGGCGGCAAAGGCCAAAGCGGCACCATCCTAAATCCCCCTCCCTCCGACTTCTAGGTACCTGCTTCCTATCGTGTCGAAAAGGTACCCGCTTCCCAATAGGATGAAAAAGAACCTGGTTCCTTATCGACACGATGGGAAGCAGGTACGTTTCAGAATGAGACGTCTAATGTTTTGACGGTGGGGTGACTAAAACGGGTTGGGGTGTCTGATGGTCATGCCATCTCGGCTTTAGTGTCTTTCTGCGGGTCCGTGTTTTGCTTTATTTCTATTTGAGACGTTTTCAAATGGAGATGGCATGACACTAGTTAAGCGAATGACTTACATGATAACGGCGATCAGCTTTGTGGCTTCGTCGAGCTTTGCAGTGGGTACCAAAAACTCAGCTCCTTCCGGGGAGTATGACTTTTATGAAACTTCGAATAAGAGTGCTCCGCGCATCAATATTATTGAGGATTCCAAAAAAGGGCCTTTGTCTGCATCTCTTTTAAAGACTTTAAATGAAGTCCAAGCAGCCACACGTCAAAAGGGTTTTACACTTGGAGAAAAAGCTCCAGGCAAACTAAAGGCCGCAGGAATTCACACGATTAAATCATTGGGTCCCGAGTCGCTTTACTTTTTTATGGGTATGGGGGCTGTGGCATTCTGGCAAATTTGGACAGACAGTGCGCAAAATCCAGTTTCTCTGCAACAGCATATTGAGCACCAACTTTCCCCAATGGGAGTTTTAGGTTTCGGTGTTTTTATGTACGCGAATAATCTGACGTCGACCACTCTGCAGACCATGATTAAGAACCCAAGCTTTATGAAGTTCCTGCCATTTTTAGGAATGACGGCGGGTTTCACCGCACAAAGTATTTTCTCGCACTTTTTCTCTGATCCCAATGTTTTGGCCTGCGCTCTTAAAGGAAAAATCACCGCCGAAGATAAAGAGCGTGGCATCGACGAGAATCCTTGTCAGAAGGCCGCAGAGAATTTTGAAGACCTACGACTTGCTCCTTCTTTGACTTCAATGTTGATCTCCACTTATCTTGCCGGAAAATTGGAGGCAGGCTTTAAAGGCGTTGCGCAAAGAGCGGTTTACAAGCTATCAGGCTTTGACTTAGCACTGTTCCTCGCTCCGGGCACGACACAAATTCGTGGAGTAAGAGCAGTGATCAAGGGAATTGGCAAGACGGCACAGATTACGACATTCGTGGCAATCGATGCTTGGTTGAACCGAGTCGTAACTTACGGCTGGAAAAACTTTTTTGATGGTGGCGACTTCAATGGACTTAATGCGGATATCGTCAGTCAGATAAATTTCTTAAAGGCCCGCAACTGGGTGCCCGAGGCAGATCAAGTACCGAAAAATTATTGGGAGCAAAGATTAGCCCGGACCACGGGGCGCCCCATGGATCTGTTAAGTCAGTTAAAACATTTTCAGAAAAGAATGTCGGACTGGCGCATGACCAATATGGCCGACATCTATGAAGCTCACATGAATTGGCAGACTGCTTTGAATCAGTTAACTGGTATGTACAGTGCGAGTTCTGGCTTCTATGCGGATATCATCAACGAAATTCGTTCAGCAAAATTCACTGAAGCCCCAAAAAAGTTAGAAATGATTTATCCCTTTGCTGGCGTAAAGGCTTTCAACTTAGCAGAAGAGAGATATGATCGGGCCATTACTCACCCCGCTTTGTTTAAGTCATATCAGCGCGAAACAATGACGATTGCAGCTATCCTTTTAGGACCCAAAGCTCCTCGCCTTCGTGCAGACGCGACCGAAGAAGAGCTGGCTATTCAAGCGCAACTCGCAGGAGAAGCACAACAGCTAGTGGCTAAAACCACAAACTCCATCAAAAGTACGATGCGAGCAGTGTGGAATGCAAAAAATAAAGTTGCAGATGATCATCAAGAGGATCAATTCAGAACCGAAGACTTCATCAGCCCACTGGCGTCAAATATCACAGAAGAAAGCAAAAGCATTTACGTCGATATTTTAGGAAAACGGAATGAGTTGACGAAAAATGAAAGTAGCCTCTTGCAAAAGATGGCAAATCTCATTGCTAGTGAAGATGAAAACAAAGCAATTGAGGGGCTTTTACTTCTTAAATCGGAGTATCAAAGATCGTTGCGCCTGCAGGAAAATGCCTATGCGGAAATTCTTGCAACAGTGATGAAAATTGTGGGATCGCCAGCTCCTCAGCTTGAGCCGGGCCGAGGATATATGACTGCTTTACAGGCGTCGCCTAAAGGTATGAGTCTGTTTGCGGGCATTAACTACTATCGCAGCGTCGGAATGATCTCTACTCCACTGACGGTAGATTACTTGTTAATGCAAATGATTTGTGGACCCGATGTTGATCAGCCAGGGAAGTCTTCAATGATCAAGTCATCCGTTGGCTTTCCATCGATCTTCCGTGCGCCACAAATCCGCAATGGTAAAGATGACTTTCAGGTTGAGTGTCAGGGTATGACTGCGCCGAATTCAAACGTAATGGACACGCGTCTTTACAATTTGCCATTCAAAAAAGCGGGCGTTCAATACGTGGGATTCTTGGACTACCTGAGTAAAAGCCTTCGTCCTTCTGTAATGGGTGATGAAAGTGGTTCGAATTTCACAAACTGGTGGAAGGACAATACAACTCAACAAATGGAAGCGGCTTTTGCGGACTTTGGTGTTCAGTACGAAAAAATTGTCGTGAATCTTGTTCGCGCACTTTTCTACCAACATAAAGATGGTGCTTATTCGACAAAGGTTTTCAATAAATTGGGCCTGAATCAGGATGGAAAGAACTCCTTGAACTACGGGCCTTTGTACAACTCACCGGTGACGACGATCTTCCAGGAAGAGCGATTGTATTTATCTATTCTGAAAGAGCTGATGGAGCCTTCAGCGCGCTATGGTTACTACCTGATATCAGCGATGGAAAATGAAGTTCAGCAACCAGAGCTAAAAAAAGTTGAAGAGAGCTTTATTGGTCTAGCAAATATGTTGAAAGAAATCCGAATCATCCAAAAGGATGGGCGGGAAAGAATCGAAAGCCGTCTGACAAACAAAGATTTTAAGTCTCAAAAAGAGACAATTGAAAAAGTCATCTTAGGGCTTAAAGACAGTGCCGCCATCTCGAACCTGCCAGCTTACAAAAAAGAAGTGGCGCATGGTGTTCTGGAGGCCCTTGTGACCCTGGCGAATGAGCTCGAAAGCTATGGCGCCATGGCCAACGCAGTTAGCTGGCAGAACCTCTATGACGAAGGCAGCCTCACGGCAACTCAGCACCAGATGAGTGATGAGGCCCAAAGAAAGATTAAAGCCAGCGGCTCCATGACTGGGAAATAGGCCGGGACTTGGAACGAGATTTGAATAGTTATTAAAGTGAAAGATTTAAACCTACAGGATCGCGAATAGGACCAAAAAGGGAACCAAATTGGCGGCACTGTAAAAAGATTAAACAGATATAAAGGGAGAGAGAATGAAAAAGAAGTTTGTAATCGGAATGGTATTAGCGGCAACTATGAGCTTTTCATCTGCCTATGCGGGCGTTAAGAGCGTTGAAGCAGTTGGATTTGGTAAGCGTGTAACCGAAGCCAAAGAGGCAACGATTAAGGCTGCGACTGGTGGAGCGGGTTCTCTTAAAGGTTTGTCTGAGGCGGTACAACACCAAAGACAAGAAGTAGTTGTGAAGGAATTGAAGCTGGATCGTGATAACCAAGTTCTAAGCTACCTTCGCGAAGATTCTGCTAAAATGGATGAGCGCTTTGAAATTATTGTAACTGCTGCGGAAGCCAAAAAGTATGCTGCAGAATTACGTACTAAGTTCGCATCAAGTGCCAAGGCAAAATCAACTGCAGAGCACTTAGACAAGGTGGCTGATGCTGTTGTTAAGATTGTGTCTAACTCAAGTGCCGCTCGTGACCGCGGTGATGCTCCAGAGGGATTAGCCGCAGTTGAGCGTCAACTTACTGAAGCGTTGACGGATTTCTCTCCGGAAGCACAATCGAAATTTGCAAGCTTGGCAAATAAGTATGATGCCAATGTTACTGCGGGTATGCCTGCAGCAAAAGCTTGGATCAAAGCTATTGAACAAGAAAAAGGCGTAGACGAAGCCCAAGCTAAAAAAATCGACAAAGAAATGGCGAAGCTTTGTAAGAAGGGCTAAGCCCTCGTCAAATTTGATGTTTCAGGAAAAGCCGAAGTCGCAAGACCTCGGCTTTTTGTTGTTTAACAAGCTGTGCATGAACCGGTTTTCACAGAAATACCAAATTTTAACTAGAAAAAAAATTCGGGTGGTGAGAGCCTCGTGAGTGAGAGTTGATCCGAGGAGGACTTCTGTGGTTGTTGATGAACTTACCCGTACAAATATCAAAGAGATGATTGAATCCAATAATACTGTGGTTGTGGATTTTTGGGCTCCGTGGTGTGGTCCTTGTAAACGCTTCGGTCCGGTATTCGACCGTGTCGCCGCAAAAAATCCAGATGTAAAGTTTTTGAAACTTAATACAGAATTGGAGCCCGAACTTGCGGCAACTTTTGAGGTTATGTCGATTCCAACACTGATGGTGATTAAAGAGGGCGATATTATTTTTGCCCAGGCAGGCGCTTTGCCTGAAGATATTTTAGAAGACATTGTTCAGAAGGCGAAGGACGTCGATATGGTCGAAGTCCGTCGCCAGAACTCATAGCTCCCTCGAGTAGGGAGCCCTAAAACTACTCGCGAACAATCTTAACGTGCTTCATGATAACGGCCTCAACGGGGCGGTCACCAGGAGCTGTTTTTGAATTTTCAATGGCATGAACGACGTCTATGCCCTCAACAACTTCTCCGAAAACAGCGTGACGGCCATCCAACCATGGTGTGACCACAGTCGTAACAAAGAATTGAGATCCGTTTGTATTTGGACCCGCGTTTGCCATAGAAAGCATTCCGGGTTTTGTGTGTTTAGGGTAGCCAGCAGGGAACTCATCTTCAAAACGGAAGCCAGGTCCGCCGGTTCCATTTCCAAGTGGGCATCCACCTTGTATCATGAAATCTTTGATCACACGGTGGAAAGACAAACCATCGTAAAATGGCTTCTTAACTTTTTCGCCTGTTTTAGGATCCGTCCACTCTTTCGTGCCTTCAGCAAGACCGACGAAGTTCTCAACTGTCTTAGGAGATTTATCGGTCAAGAGTTTTACTTTAAAGTTACCTTTGTTTGTTTCAAATAGTGCGAACACGGGTTTTCCCTTCTTTAGGTCGTTCTTATTTTTTTTGGCAGGTTTATCATCTTTACCAGTTTTGGTGTCTTTATCAGCTTTAGCAGTTCCGGCGTCTGCGCTTGCGGAGGCTTCGACTTGGATTTCTTTTGGTGACTCTTTAGCTTTGGCATCTGCACGAAAACTGAAGGCTGCCAATAAGAACGCAAATACATAGATCCAAAGCACTTTAATATTAAGCTTGCTCGACATGAAGTCTCCCTAACTATTATTTAATTCACTCACTATTAGTGAGACGAACGACGAGGGTCAAGTTCCTTAAGGAGACTGAGGTTGTCCGCAAAGAGGCTTTTGACTTCGAGGAGTAAAGCTTGAGATTCCATATGGAGCGAGGACGCAAGATATTGTAAAGACTGACGATTTTGGCTAATTTCGGAAGTGCTTTCTGACGCAACGAGCTGTATCATCTGTTCAATTTGACGCAGCCTGGTGTAGTTATTTGAAAGCTGGAGCCCCTTATCGCTGAATGCATTTAAAAAATCCAATGTCGACGTGCTATTTAGAGAAATCTTATCTCGCAAAATCAAGGCTTGAGAGGCCAATTCTATATCTGCAAGGCCGCCCTCACTGTGTTTTAAATCGATGTGCGAGTTTGAACTTCGAATCAATTGTTGGCGGATTCGATTGAGTTCCGACATCTCCAAGTCGCTCAATCCTTTATCGATATAAAGACTCGAAAGCTGCGGTCCTGGATAGTTGATCCATCGAGATTTCAAATAAGCTTGGCGCTCCCAGGGTGCGGCTTCATCCGCAAGATAGGATTTCAAATCCGCCAGCGGTAAAACCAGAGGGCCAGCTTTCCCTGATGGTCGAAGTCGCATATCGATCGAATAGATACTGCCTCCGCGATGAGGTTCCGTCAGGCGACTGATAAATCGACGAGCCAATTTATAATCAGAATCTTGCGCCCCTTCCGGTAATACGAAAATAAAATCGAGGTCCGAGCGAAAGCCAAGCTCTCTCCCTCCCCATTTTCCCAAAGCTAAAATGGCAAGCGAAGACGGATATTCGGTTTTAAGTGCTTCCAGTAAGTGCCAAGTCACGCTGTCAGCTGTACTGGAAAGATTATCTAACAAAGGTAAAAGTCGATTGCTCTCAAGGAACTCACTGCCACTGATGACTTCAGATAAAAGACGCCGTTCAGTGAGATCTTCCAGTAAGCCCGTCATGTCTTGGTGACGATTGTTTTGGGCACGGTAAACGAAACTATCGATCAGTTCGGGACGGTTGCAAAGAATGCGCGAAAGATAAGGTGAGTGACCAAAGAGCCAGGTCAGTTTTTGCAATAAGGATCTTTCGCGCAGTAAAAGACTAAAAAAGCTGGCCTTAGCACGTGTGCCGTGGATGAAGTCTTTCAAAAGCAGCAAGGCTCTTTTGATGTCTCCTCCCTGACGTTTCAGAGTTACTAGAAATTCATGCAAAAAAGCGCGCCGGGCGGCCTCATCTCGTGTGCGATTGCGGGAAAGAACTTCTTGTCCAATGATTTCCAGCCAGAGTTCCTCGAGTTCTTGCCCTTGAAAACCAAACGTTGGGAGTTCTTGTTCTAAGAGGTACTCCTCTGGAGGTTCTCCCAAAAGGGTTTTTACAATTTCATCACAACGGACCATATCAGGAAGGGCTTGATCCAAGGCAGAGCGAACAAACTCAGGAAAAGTGTCATCGGGTTGAATTAAATGTGTTTGTTCGTCGTGCTGGGCTTGAACGAAATTTTCTAAAAGGCGCAGGCGCCAATAATGATCTTTCAAAAATCGGGCGTCTTCGGGAGGCAACAGATTTTTCTCTTCGAGTAGGACCAAAGCCGCGCCAGTTTCATGAACTTGCAGGGACACATCTTTTCCACCGTGAACAACGAGCAGAGCATGAGTGAAAAGTTCGACATCGCGGATGCCGCCAATTCCAAGCTTCAGATCCACTTGACCATTTGAGGAGCGTTCCCAATAGTGACTTTGAATTTTGTGGCGAAGACCCTTGAGATCTTCAAAAAGTGTAAAGTCTAAATGGCGGCGGAATGAGAATTTTTTTGCGAAAGCCAAGACGTCGTTCCGTATTTTGGCATCACCAGCTAATTCTCGCAATCGCACAAAAGCCAAACGTTCCCAGGTTTCTCCGTAATTTCCATAGTAGTCGTAAAACTGATCTAGAGTGGGAATCAGAGGACCTTGTCGTCCTCCGGGACGCAGATCAAAGTCTAATCGAAAAACAAATCCTTCAGCGGTACGCTCGTTCAAGCACTTTTGAAATAGTCGTAAAGAGGACAAGGTCTCGCTGGTTATCTCATCGGCTACCAACAAAAGATCGACATCCGAACTCAAATTGAGCTCGTGAGAGCCGAGCTTTCCCAATGCAAAGAGGGCAATTTTCTGTTGGGAAAAGCAATGGTCAAAAGCTTTTGCAAGGATGCGATCAGCGAAGTCGCTCCACTGCTGGCAGAGTTCTGGGGGAGACATTGAGTTTTCTTTCGAAGCTTGGGCCGCGCGAGTCCAAGCCTCGTTCCGTTCGACCCGAATTTGTACTTCGAATGAAGGTTTAGTCAATGTTCTGTGACCACTTTGGTTTAAAGTAATTGTAGTTATCCGAAGTCAGGCGTCGTTCTTCGGTTCCATCAACTGTAGAAAGAAAGATTTGATTCTTTCCAGTACGATTGCTGGTGTACATAACAAAACGACCATCCGGAGAGAAGGAAGGATCTTCGTTGCTGGACCCGCGGCCATTTGATTTCTTAGCCGACGTTAGGCGAATCATTCCTGTTCCATCCGCATTCATGACAAAGATATCAAAGTGATCATCACTCTGACCTGCAAAGGCAATTTTTTTACAATCTGGTGACCAAGTTGGCGAAGAGTTAAAAACCCCCGCAAAAGTTCTTCGCTGCACCCCTGAACCGTCAGCATTGGAAGTGTAGATCATCGGTTTTCCAGCGCGATCAGAAGAGAAGGCTAAGCTTTTACCATCAGAACAGATGGAAGGCTCTACGTTCATTGCTCCGGCAGGTCCGTTTGTGATCTTGTCGACAATTTTACCGTCATAACCAATTTTATAGATATTCGGGCTAGATCCTTGAGAAATGGTCAGATAAATATGCTTTCCATCGGGATCAAAAGAAGCGCCGGAATTAATACCATTGCGATAAGAAACCAAAGCCCGTTTTCCTGAAGTAAGATCGTATAGAATCATATCGGCATTGCGAAACTTAGCTCCTTTTCGTTTTACATAAGAGGTGTAAGCCACTTTTTTACCATCTGGAGACCAAGCTGGAGAAATTGAAATTGTACTGTGGCTGGAGAGCTGAGAAATGTTTTCGCCATCCCAATCCATCGCATAGATTTCTTTGGCATCCCCGGGACCTCGGTCACTTGAAGCTACAACACGAGACAAAAACATTCCTGTGGATCCGGTCAAATTATCTAAAACATCATTGGCAAATGTATGAGCCATGCGGCGGGCGCTAGTGGTCGGTCCCTTATACTTTTTGCCGAACACTAATTTAGCCCTTGGTACATGATAGGTATAGGTTTCAAGAGTGAGCTCATTCCCTGCAATTGAGAACCCGGCTCGAATCAAAAAGTCTGTACCGATAGCAGTCCAACTTTCATATTTAAATCCATTGGACTGACCAGGTGCTGGCATCAATCCGGTTTTACTTGTGTCTTCAAGGAAGGCACTTTGATTCAGCATTTGAAAATAAGAAGACACAGTCAGGTCATTGGTGATCACATTAAAAAGTTCAGCACCGATAGACTGGTATTTTGAAGAGGATGAAGGAGATCCAAAATACTGAAGAGCCGGTACCGCGAGCAAACTTTTTTTGGTCTTGGCCTCTCCGAGCTTAATGTAGATACCATTTTCTTGGGAAAAGCCAGAAAGTGGGAAGGCGAGAGTGAATACCAGTATGCCCATCAAAGATCGTATTTTCATTTAATCCTCCTACTCGGGGAAACCTATAAGGATTCCGTCGACTGAAACTAGAGCCTGAAACTTATCAGGCGGTGCCGGAAAAGGTGCTGCTTTATCAAGTGTTGCTAAGACTTCTTCATCGTAACTGGGATTGCCGCTAGATTTAACAATTTTTCGATCTAAAATATTTCCCCGTGAGTCAATATAGACGCGTGCCTGTGCTTTTAGGTCTCGTTTGGCTAGCCACTCTGGTAAAGACCAGTGTTGTTTGATATGGCGATCTAAATCGGCCCCATAGGTTTCATGCTGAAGCTTCGTCAATCCCGCCAATGACGTGCCGGGGGAAACCATGTTACCTTTGACCTGACTTCCGGGTGTGGCATCGGGAGTTGGCTTCTTTTTTTCGTTGGCGACGTCGGCTTTAATTTTTTCTAATGCTGCCATGGCCTTCAACTTTTCCATCGCACTTTGCTGTTTGGCTTTATTCTTTTCCAGATTTACCGCATCGTCTATTTTTGGTTGCGGTTTGGCCGGCTCAGGCTTGGGCTCTGGCTTTTTTTCTGTTTTTGGCGGAGGTGGGGGCTCTGGTTTTTCAGGTAAAGCGGGTTTAGGGGCTGGCGTCGCGGCTGGAGCCGGAGGCTTTAAGTCCTTTTCTTCGATCTTATCCGGAAGGCCCACGATATCCACCCGAACGGCTTGGGTAAAATCAATCGATTCTTGAGTGAAAAAGACGGCCTTTAAAGTAAAGAACGAAAATAATAAGGCATGAAGGGCAAAGGAAATCCCAATGCCGCGTTTGAACTGATCATCCTGAGGAGTATCTTGCTCTAGTTCGTTCACTGATCTTTTGGTTGAGTGATCAATCCGATATTAAATATTCCAGCGGCTCGAATTTCTGCCATAGCTTCCGCGACGAAGCCATAGTCCACCTTACGGTCTGCTTGAATGTAGAGTTGTTTGTTTTTTCGATGTTCAAAAATGGCTTTTACCTTCGACCGCAAATCCGGCATGGAAATGCGAACCTTGGCGACAGTCATCTTTTGATCCGATCCTATGACAAGGACAAAGGGTTCGTCGTTTAATTCGACACCCGAAGCAGATGTTTTTGGTAAATCGACTTCAATGCCTTGTTGCATAAGAGGTGTCGTGACCATGAACATGATTAACAGAACCAGCATCACGTCCACCAGAGGCGTAATATTGATTTCGCTTAATGTGGCGCGACTTTTACCGCCGCCATTACCCATACCCATGACTAATTCCCCTGAAAGAAATTTCTTTTAACGATATTCAGGAAATCTGCGTTGAAGTTATTCAGTGCAATTTCTTGGCGACGAATTTTAGAAATGAAATTGTTGTACAAAACCACCGCAGGAATGGCAGTTGCCAGACCGATGGCCGTCGCAATCAACGCCTCAGAAATTCCCGGAGCCACAACTGCAAGACTGGCAGAGCCGGTCTGACCGATTTTGTGGAAAGAACCCATGATTCCCCAAACTGTTCCAAAAAGACCAATGAAAGGGCCGGTGCTTCCGCTTGTTGCAAGAACTGTCAAACGGGATTCTAATTTTGAAATCTCGTTTTCAGAAGCTTTGTTCAAAACTCGTTGCAGATTATCCAGCCCCGAAAGAATGGGCTTATCGCCCTCTGCCTTGGTCATTAAAGGTGATTCGGCGATTTTTTTCATTTCAAGATAGGCGGCCTTAAAAACACGTCCGATAGAGGAGTCTTTATACTGATCGATATCTTCAAAAAGATTATCCAGCGAGCTCACTTTCCAGAATTTATTGAGGAAGGCATCATCTGCATCCTTCATTTTTCTGAAGGTCTGGTATTTGGTAAAACCGATGGCCCAACAACAAACTGACATCGCAATCAAAATCAGAAGTGTCAGTTGAACAATTGGGCTTGCTTGGAAAATTGCATCGATGGAACTTGTGTTCACCGAAACAGAGGGCGCGGCTTGCGCCACATTTATAAAACTCAGTGCAGACATATCTAGCCTCCGAAGGTACACGATATGCCTAAAAGCAATTGAGATCAACCTATGTGGCAGGGCCTAAGTCCAGAGTTCCTATCAGCGACACGCTGAGCTTAGTTCACTTAAAAACTGAACTTTTCGATGGCGCTATAAGTCTATTCTTCCAGATATATAAAGATATTTTCGGCAGCGACACCTGTTCCTGCAAGGTAAACCCTAATGTTTCCCACGTTTGTGAAAAAGTCGAGTTCGCCAAAGTGTTCGTCTTCAGAAGTCGGCTCAAAGACGACCTCCGTCTGACAGGATTCTCCTGGCTCAAGAACATCCGGGCAATTGGTGAAAGCAGAGTACATTTCTCCATCGATCATAATGTCCGAAATTTCAATCGATTGATCATCCGGCGCGGTCAAATCGAAGGTTGTATAGTAGGCTTCCCCAATGGGAACGTCGCCAAAGTCAAAACTCAGTTCTTGGTTCTCACTTGAGTGAGGAAGGACTTCGTTGGCAATTGCAGAAAACGGCAAAAGTGCAAATATAAGCAAAACGGCGAGGGTTTTCATAAATCTCCCTATAAATGGTGTGTACATCTAATCATGCGGGGATTCTAAAGGGAGGCCAGTGAACTTTAATAAGGCCGGTAAAAGTCATGATTTGGAGACAAGGACCTCGCTAAGGGGCGAGGTCAGAATCGGCAAAGACTGCTAGAGGTCTACAAAAAAATCCGGAAAAAAATCCGGAAAGAAATCTGTCGTTGGCCCGCCAATAGACAGAGTTATTTCACACAAATATAAAGGAACTCTTTATCATTTAAAGATGTTTCAGAACGCACGGGGGAGGGATTGCGCATAACCGGATGAAAAACGTAGTCTCCAGCAATTGACCAAGGCTGGCGGCCGAGGTTCACGCCGCCATTCCATTCTCCATAGGCTTCTAGCAATTCAAGCTCTTTTGCGGTTGGTAGACGCGCTTGCAAACTCTTGCACGCGCGTTCTGCAGCGCGAACGCCGATGGTCACTCCAATGTCGCCGTTGAGTGCGCCGATAACTGTGAGAGGACGGCCCTCATTGCTAACTGTGACTGGAAAACGTGTGCGTTGATAGTGAGAGAAAATTTGTTCAGCCAGAACGTTCATGACAGTTTCAGGAGTTCCTTGTCCTTGAAATGATTCAATGGCGCCATTTCTTTCAATGAAATGCAGGGTGACCAGCACGTCTCCTCGACAGCTGGGACCAAAAGAATAAGTGCCATAGACAATAAATCCCAATTGATCAAAATTCGGATTGCCAATAGCACCGGACTTTGCTGCCTCAATCACTTGAAGGGCTTCGCCTGTATTAAAGAAAACCAGTCTTTTTTCGCGAGGACGAATACGACGATAGAGATTATCCAATGAAGCCTTGAAACTATTTTCCAAGGTGACGTCTAGAAAAAGTGTGCTCTTTGCACCCAGAGCTTTATTTTTATTATAAGTGTCGTTGAAGGATTGAATCATTCCCAAGGCTTCGCGTCCGTAAGCCCCTTCTTGCATCAGGCTTGACGCCAAATGAACCATCTGATTCATGTATTCACTGCGAGTTGAAGTATAGGCGTCTTTGTAAGCGCAAAGATCAGCGCCACGTATCAAAGGAATCATAGGCCAAATGCGAAAGGATTTATCAGGAGTTCCGGCAAAGGAAGCTTGAGAAAAACTCATCAGCGCGAAAAGGCTCAAAAAAATCAAACCATATTTCATTTATGACTCCTTATTGTGAGAGTCCTACATATAACAAATCTTTGTTAATAACGAGACCTATTTTTCCAACTGTGAAAGAGCTTCAAGGCTTTCATAAATGTAAGCATCCGCTTTGAGGTCACGGGCCTGTTTCAGCTGTTCTGGAGTCTGTATGGGGCCTAAAAATATCCGCTTATGACGGCGGCGCATTTCTTCAATAATGACCTCATTGAAAGCGGGCCGTTTTTGCTTTGTAAAAGGGGCAATGAAAACATCCCCTTTGAAGGGAATAGCGGACACAAGCCAGATGGATTCAAAGCTCAAAAATCGCACCAGATCTGGAGTGCTGGTCCCATAAACCCACTGCGGCTTTGCGACTTTTATATTATCTATGATCACATTGGCTTCGCTCTGAACCAGAGTGCGATCATCTGAGTGAAGATCGTTGATGGCAGCAACAACACTTGTGTGAACATCCAGAGTGTTATCCACGACATTCAAAATAAATTTGGTCTCGGGAAATTGCACATAGAATTCTTTAAGGGCAGGAGTGTTTTTGTAAAACTCGTTTATTTGCTCCCAGGGATATTCTGTTAATTTTCCACTCGTCAGGATAGCTGCCTGGGGGTTTTCTTCCTGGAGTTTTCTTTTATGATCCAAAAACTCAAAGTCTCGAGCCGGGGAGAGCGCAAAGGCTACTTTTTCGCGAGAAATACGAACGTCGACCCAGATCAGAGCCTTCGGTTTCTCATTCACGATCTCTCTAGCTTCATCCAGGGTGTTGGCTTGAATCACCAACTGAGGGGACGTGACGTCCTTAAAGAAATTATAGGGATAATCCGGGAACGTCTGACCGAGACCCCAAATACGGGTCATCAAAATAAGAGTTCCTATCACAAAGAAGGTGCCGAGCGTGACAAGTAAAAGTCTCATAGGCCTTCGTATAGCACCCTAACACTATGAAATCAGCACATTTTTTCAAAACCCAGGGAAAGAGTCACGGTGTCGCGGTAAGTACGCTAAAATAAGGCGTATTTAAACTTGTTTTTCAATTAGCTTTCTATTAGAAAAGCTAACAAATCCAAAGGTTAGGGTAATGAACAAGATCAATCGCAAACTCGAATACGCTCTCATGGCGCTTAAATACATGAGTCAAAAGATTCCTGGGGAACTCACGACAGCTAAAGAAGTGTCGGATGTATTTCACACTCCTTTTGATGCGACGGCGCGTGTGATGCAGCAAATGGCGCAACAAAAAGGCGGTATTTTGAAAGCAGAATACGGTGCCAGTGGCGGTTATCAAATCACCAAAGATCTGGCCAAAATCTCGATGCATGATTTGGTGGAAATTATCGAAGGCCCAACCGCACTTGTGAAGTGCCTGCATGGGGAAGCACCCTGCGAAATCAAAGGCACATGTAATATTGTTTCCCCGGTGACTCAGCTCAATAACAAACTGACGGACTTTTATAAGGGCCTCAGCTTGAAGGAACTTTTAGTGGAAAAAACAGCTCTCAAAAAAGCCGCAGAGGGGGTGACTCTTGGATAACAAGAATGACAATCCTTTAGATAGCTACGAATATAAATACGGTTTTTCAACCGACATTGAATCTGATCAGGTTCAGGTGGGTTTAAACGAAGACATCATTCGTTTAATTTCGCAGAAAAAAAATGAACCGAAATGGATGTTGGATTCTCGCCTAAAAGCTTTCAGCTATTGGCAGACTTTGACGGAGCCCACGTGGGCCCATGTCTCTTACCCAAAAATTAACTTTCAAGCCATTCGTTATTATTCAGCGCCGAAAAAGATCAACGAATCTGACAAACCAAAGTCATTAGATGATTTGGATCCAGAACTCATCAAAACTTTTGAAAAGCTGGGCATTCCTCTGACCGAACAAAAACGAATTTCAGGCATTGCTGTCGACGTGGTTTTTGACTCGGTATCTGTGGGCACGACTCATACGGAAGTTTTGGACGAAGCCGGCGTGATCTTCTGTTCTATTTCAGAAGCCGTTCATAAACATCCCGATCTTGTTAAAAAATACCTGGGCAGTGTGGTTCCTTATACGGATAACTACTATGCCGCCTTGAATGCCGCTGTTTTTACTGATGGTTCTTTTTGTTATATTCCTAAGGGCGTGCGATGCCCGATCGATCTTTCGACTTACTTCCGTATTAACGCCAAAGACACAGGACAGTTTGAAAGAACTTTGCTCGTGTGTGAAGAAGGTGGATACGTGAACTATCTTGAGGGCTGTACCGCGCCTCAGCGGGATGAGAATCAACTTCACGCAGCGGTTGTGGAACTGATTGCCATGGACAACGCGGAAATTAAATACTCCACCGTGCAGAACTGGTACACGGGTGACAAAGAGGGCAAGGGCGGAATTTATAATTTCGTGACCAAGCGTGGAAAAGCGGCCGGAAAAAATTCTAAGATCTCGTGGACTCAAGTGGAGTCGGGATCTGCGATCACTTGGAAATACCCTTCGGTTATTTTGCTTGGGGATGGTTCTGAAGGCGCTTTTTATTCAGTGGCGTTGACTCATGACCTGATGCAAGCCGATACCGGCACTAAGATGATTCACATTGGTAAAAACACTAAGAGCACGATTATCTCTAAAGGTATTTCGACGGACAAGTCTTCGAATGCTTATCGAGGTTTAGTCAAGATTATGCCGTCAGCAGAAAACGCGCGAAACTATTCGCAGTGTGATTCGATGCTTGTGGGTGATAAGTGCAGCGCCAGTACTTACCCTTATATTGAAGTCAAAAACAAGACCGCCACGATTGAGCACGAAGCGACGACTTCGCGTATCAGTGAAGATCAGATTTTCTATCTTCAATCGCGTGGCCTGGATATGGAAAAAACGATTTCGATGTTGGTAAATGGATTCTGTAAGGAAGTCTTTAAAGAGCTTCCCCTGGAATTCGCAGTCGAAGCCGTTAAGTTAATTGAAATGAAATTAGAAAATTCTGTTGGATAAGCTAGGAAAAGGTAAAGAACATGTTAGAAATTAAAAACCTTCATGCCCGAGTCGAAGAAAAAGAAATCCTAAAAGGTCTTAACCTTAAGATCAATGCAGGCGAAGTCCATGCGATCATGGGGCCCAATGGGTCGGGTAAATCTACACTGTCAAAAGTTTTAGCCGGTCATCCAGCTTATGAAGTCACTTCGGGTGAAGTGAATTACGAAGTGAATTTCAATATGGTGAACTTATTTGATTTTGCTCCGGATGAAAGAGCCAAAGAGGGCATCTTTTTGGCCTTCCAGTACCCTGTGGAAGTTCCAGGGGTATCTAACTTTACATTCTTGCACACAGCCTTTAATTCAGTTTTGCAACATCAAGGTTCAGAGCCGATGCCAGAGGGTGAATTCCGGGAATTCTTGTATCAAAAAATGAAACTTGTCAGCATGAAGCCAGAGTATCTGGATCGCCCTGTGAATACGGGTTTTTCTGGTGGCGAAAAAAAGAAAAACGAAATTTTACAAATGGCAGTTTTGTCCCCGCGATTGGCTCTTTTGGATGAGACCGACTCTGGCTTGGATATCGATGCCTTGCGAGTTGTCTCTGAGGGGGTGAACAAGCTTCGCCGTAAAGACAACGCGATTGTTTTGGTTACGCACTATCAGCGTTTGTTGGAATATATTAAGCCTGATTTTGTTCACGTGTTGTTGGATGGAAAAATTGTTGAGACTGGTGATGCTTCTCTTGCTTTGAAATTGGAAGACAAGGGTTATGACTGGCTTATCAAATAGAGGAAATGAAATGAATCTACTTTCTACTTACGACAGATTCAGTCAAGCAGAGCCCGCAAAAGGGGCCTTAGCTTCGTTTCGTCAAGCCGGCTACGACTATGCTCTGAATATGGGCTTGCCGACAAAGAAGGACGAAGATTGGCATTATACCAGCGTAAAAGTCTTGGCAGAAAAAACTTTCGAGCCGAGCGCTTTGAATGCCAGCCAACCTAGTGCAGAGACTCTTGTTGAGATTCAAAAGTGTTTGAGTGCTGATTTTGTGAACTTGATTTTTTTCAATGGCGTTTTACTGAAATCACTTTCAGCAGAATTGCCTGCAGGCTTGACCCTTCGAGATCTGCCAGAATATCCAAGCCAGTTTGACGATGCCTTTGATGCGCTTAACGGTGCTTATTTGACAAAACCCTTTGTGGTGAATGTGCAGAAGGAAACTTCTGTGGATAAACCTGTGAATTTCATCTTTTTCACGTCTGCGGAAGGGGCGGCGCCGGTTATGGTGCATCCTCGATTGTTCGTGGATGTGGGCGCACGGTCTTCGGTTAAATTTATTGAAAGTTACTACGGTCAAAAAAACGCAGCTTACTTTTTGAACTCCGTGATGGATTTGCGAATCGGCGAAAGTGCGAACGTGACTTATGTGCGCCTTCAAGCTGAAGGAGAGCAAGCCATTAACTTGGGTCGCACTCGCATCCACTTGGCAAAAAATGCCAACTTAGAATCCATGGCTTTTGCGACCGGTGCAAGTTTGGCTCGCCACAGCTTGGATCTGACTTTGGACGGAGAGGGGTCGACCTCGCAGGTTTTAGGTGTTTATGCTGTTCGGGGATCTCAACATGTCGACAACACGACCTTGATTGACCATAAGATTGGCGGTTGCGATACGAATCAGTTGTACAAGGGTATCTTGGATGATGAATCGAAAGCAGCCTTTTGTGGAAAAGTATTGATTCAAAGAGACGCACAAAAGGCCAATTCAGCTCAATTAAATAATAATCTTTTGTTAAGCGGTAAAGCAGAGGCAGATAGCAAGCCTATGTTAGAGATCTATGCAGACGACGTGAAGGCCGCCCATGGATCCACAGTCGGACAGTTAAATAAAGAAGAACTTTTCTATTTGTTGTCTCGGGCCATTTCAAGAGACAAAGCCATTGAGATGCTCAGTTATGGATTCCTTTCAGAGGTGATTTACAAACTGTCTGATAAGAAAATTCAAAGCTGGCTTTCACAACATCTCGACCAAACTTTTAAAAAGCTTCATGTCGAAGCCTTAAAGGTTTAACGGGGAGTTATTATGGAAGACCTCGAAAGTATTTTCTCTCAAGTTCGCAGTCAGTTTCCGGCGCTCACTCAAAAGGTGCATGGCCAAGCCCTGACTTACTTGGACAGTGGAGCAACGACTTTAAAACCGCAGGTGGTGATTGATCGCCTGACTCGGTTTTATTCTTTTGAAACTTCGAATGTTCACAGGGGTGCCCACTATCTCGGAGACGTGGCCACTCAGGGTTTTGAAGGGGCGCGCATAAAAACGGCGCAATTTCTTAATGCCGCTTCCGGGGAAGATATAATCTTTGTTCGCGGTACAACCGAAGGAGTGAACCTCGTCGCCAACTCTTGGGGACTTGCTAATCTTAAAGCCGGTGACGAGATCCTGCTGACCGAAATGGAACACCACGGGAATATCGTTCCTTGGCAAATGGTCGCAGAGCGTACGGGCGCTACCGTTAAGGCCGTTGATGTTTTAGATAACGGCGAATTGGATATGGAAGATCTTCATCGTAAGCTGACCTCGAAAGTAAAGATGATGGCCTTTACGGCCTGTTCGAATACTTTGGGCACGGTGAATGATGTTAAAAAAATAACTCAGATGGCTCACGATGTGGGGGCTTTGGTATTAGTAGACGGCGCCCAGATCGTGTCTCAAGCAGCCGTTGATGTAAAAGATTTGAATTGCGACTTTTTCGTATTTTCTGCTCACAAGATTTTTGGTCCTTTTGGACTGGGTGTTGTTTACGGCAAAAAAGAAGTGTTGGAAAAAATGCCCCCTTATCAAGGCGGCGGCAGCATGATTTCTAAAGTGAGCTTTGAAAAGACCACTTACAACGATGTGCCCCATCGCTTTGAAGCGGGAACTCCGCATGTTGCGGGTGCTGTTGGTTTGCATGCGGCTTTGGATTTTGTTGAAGGCATTGGCCTTGATAAAATTCATACCTATGAAATGGGCCTCTTAGTGAAGGCGACAGCCCAGCTTTCCGAGATTCCAGATTTGAAAATAATCGGAACGGCGCACAATAAGGCCGCTTTAATTTCGTTCAACTTAAAAGGTGCTCACCACTCTGACCTTGGTCAGATCCTTGATCGTGAAGGGGTGGCGGTTCGCGCCGGACACCACTGCACACAGCCCTTGATGAATCGCTTTGGCATCCAAGGTACTGTGCGGGCCTCTTTTTCAGTGTATAATAATGAACAAGATGTAGACCTACTAGTGAAAGCCGTAGTGAAAGCGCGGGAGATGTTATTATGAGCAGCCAAGATGTATTAATCCGTATTCAAGCAACGCCGAACCCGAACGCCTGGAAGTTTGTTCTCGACAAGCCGGTTCTGAATGAAGGCAAAGCCACGTACGGGGAACCTAAAGAAGCAGAGCAAAGTTTGTTGGCGTCTTCTTTATTCCAAGTAACAGGCGTGCGCCAGATTCACTTTTTTCAGAACGTCATCACGGTGACTCATAACTTTGATGAAGATCCTGAAGAATTGCAAAAGGGTGTTTGTGCCGTTATTCAGTCGCGTATGGCGGCTCATGATCCAAATCAAACACAGCACGACGAAAAGAAAATGCGTCGGGCAAGTTTATCCCCTGAAGTTCAACAGATTGAAGAAATTCTGGATCACACGGTTCGTCCGGGACTTCAAGGCGATGGCGGGGACTTGGATGTTGTGAAGTATGAAGACAATAAGCTTTATGTTTTCTATCAAGGAGCTTGCGGAACTTGTCCAAGTGCCACATCCGGAACCTTGATGGCAATCGAAGGCATCTTGAGAGATCAATTCAATCCTGAAATTGAAGTGATCCCGGTTTAATTTTTCCGGTTTAATTTTTAAAGCTATTTACGACGGCGACTACTTGTTGAGTCGCCCAGCTGCTCTTCGGCGCCTCTTTGCATCTCAGGGGCGACCGCTTCCCAAGTGTCTTCTGGACGACTGGCGACCGTAGCTGAATTTCCGACCTGTGCGCCGTTTTGCATTCCTGTCGTGGAAAGAGCAATCACTTTTTGTTCTTCGCGGCTAAATCCAGTGACAATTAATTTGATCTCGACAGTTTGGCCAGCCTTCACTCCGGATAAAGAATCACTTTGAAGGCCGTCAACTATCGAAACGCCGTCTGGTAAAATCCAGTTGAACTTCAACTCACTACCGACGTCTTGAATGATATAGACTTTTCCCGTTAATGAAACCTCCACATCGCTAGATTCTGGCAAATGGGTGGGACGTTGAATTTCAACCTTTAAGGGTGCGAGCGTCTTATTGAGTTCCGTAGGGCGGAAGGCGGGTGTCGGCGAGGCTACTTGCCGCGCTTGCGTGCGATTTATAAAGCTTTTAACAGCAACGCCCGAGAGCACTCCACACACGAAGAGCGCAGAAATTGTTCCAACTGATTTCATTTTTATGGACATAGAAAACTCGTTCCTGCCGTATTTGTCAGGCTGTAAGAAACTGTTCCATCAACAGAACTTGTTAGTTTCGTTTGATAAACTCCTTGGCCATTTTTTTCCCAGGCCATGACTTTGACATTTACCATGTACCAGCCAGCACCCAGAAGACCTAGGTTCACACTCTCACATTTTTTAGAGCCGTCAAAGCTGCAGCTGGACTCAAGGGCAGGTTCTCTGCGACTTTGTCCAACGATGTAGGTCGAACTTTGCCCGGCTAAATAGTAATAGTCTTCTTGGTAGACATAAGAGGCCTTGTAAACCACAAGATCCAAGTTCATCGGTGTGCCATTGGTAGAATTGACAGGAGTATAGGCAAGTTGAAGTGAATTGCTTCCGCCATTGTGATAGTAAAGCAAAAAGTCGTTGTTTCGTAGTTGGTTCGACCGAGGAACACTAAAGCCAGGAGTTGGCAGTCCGACCTCTTGAATGCCTTGGATATTTCTTGCACACGCGCCGCCTTGGAACGAAACTGCATCGGCGTATTCTTGGGTGTCCGCGCGCTGATTCTCTTGAGTCAGAATGGCATTGAAGTTGGAGTTAGCGGCACCCAAATTCAGTTTTAAGAGTTTAAAAAACAATCCGGGTGCCGGTGTCGGGTAAGCGCTGGTGTTACGCAGGCTGTATTGAGCTGGTGCGCTTTGGCTGTCTCCAGAAAAAGTAGTCCATAATTTACTAAAGGCGACTCCTCCACCAGCGATACCACCGCCAACAGTAGAGGCAGAGTTTCGTGTCGATTTATAGAGGGTGCGCGAGATAGACATCTCTCGGAAGTTGCCCTCGTTCGTTGCGGGAATATCGGGGCCACTTGTGGCATTGGCATTCAAGTCAATTTGAATAGTGATGCCGCCACCAGCGCTTGCGTAGCCATAGGTGTCGACATAATAGCGCCATCTTAAGCCTGCGCCACTAGGGACAGAGTCGTTAACAGAAAGAACGGCTCCTTGAAAGTAATTGGCCCAGCCCTCACTCCACGCCAAGCGTGGATCGATGATGAAATTTCCATTGTGGGATCCGCCGGGTGAATCCGAATGTCCGTAAACGTCTTCAAGAAAATGAGCGTACTCATGCAAAATTACAGAATCATCAAAGTGGTCTGTGTCACTGACACTCACGTTGCCGTTTTCGCCGCCAAGAATATAGAGCTTTCTTTCCGAGGGCACATAGAACGATAAAGGAACATTTGACCCGTAATAGGTGTAAGGATTAAACCCCGCTCTCCAGTAGACACTGACTTTTTCTGCAACCCAAGCGGGCTGAGAAATTTCTGCGCGGATATAGTCATTTGCCATCAAAATATTATAATAAATATTAAAGGCTCCACCTTCGATGTTGGACGAAGCACTTTCAAGGGCTTCCGCAGTCAGGGTGCCGGCGTTGTAAGGTGAGGCTCCGGCGAGAATCGCTGTTGTCAGTGTGAAGGCTTTTGAAACCACATGAGGTTGGTTGTTGTATTTGTCGCTCAAGACACTCACTTTGAGTTTTTCATTGAGAGCGCGGGAATAAATTCGAAATGAGTAAGTGCCGGCAACCGAGGGTATTGCAAAAGTGGCTTCGCCAAGGTTGTTGGTTTCGCCGGATTGAATGAGAACTTCAGAAGAATTATATACTCGGAATTCCGCATAGGGAATTTCCGCTATCGACGAGCCGTCTGGAGCCTGCAACCCTGCGCCAAGCCCTGTTATGACTGTTGGACGATATTTGAAATTGGAGGTCACTTTAACTTGGAAAGCACCAGCACCATAGTCAATCGTACTTTTTCCCAAGTATGCAGGTTCTGGCGTGGCTGGGCCCAATGACGGCGAGTCGTTACCCTGAAGTGGGTTCGCACAGGACACGACAAATAGGAGAATGAGGCCCAAGGCGGACAGGGCTTTTAGGTTCAAAGGCATGTAGGACTTATCGGAGTGAAAATGGGCGAACTGAATGAAAGTATGGGGGAAATTCTGGACTAAATTTAGAATGAATCGTCGAAGTTCTAATCAGTTTTTGCGGAAAATTTCAGCTCGAGACAGTCTCATTTTGAGATTGAGAAAAAAGAAAAAAAAGGCCCGGATGCCACTCTGAAATTAAACCTGTTTTAGCTAAGGTGGGTAACCATGATAACGACTTTAGGCTTCTCA
>JBBKWD010000134.1:0-3623 GCA_037968775.1 Bdellovibrio sp. | reverse complement strand
CCTCCCCTAAACTCTCAATTATCTTTTTACCCACAGCCTTGTCTTTAATCACCGCAACCTGCTCCATCCGCCCCGAACACTTAGGACAAACCATCACATCGATTTCAAAAACACGCTTAAGCATTTCGGCCCAACGAAGTCGTTCTTGCTTCACTTTTTCTGGAAGATCGCGTTTGCAGGTGTTCTCATTACTCTTTTTGACGGTTGGTTTTTTAACAATGAATTTTCGATCTTTGAAGTTCGGAGCAAAGCACCCCCGATACCTAATCATATTCACGCGCGGTGGCGGAACTAAAGCAACAAGACGTGCGATAAAGTCCAAATGGGAAAAACTCACATGCGATGTGCCGTCTCGCCAAGGTGATTTCATTTTGTATAACAATTGATTCGGAAAAGACTCGGTTAGTCTCTCCGCCGCGATAGGACCGCGAGCCATATATCTGATAAGACGCTCCAACTTTTTACGATCATTCCCAGCAATCCACACCCTGGCATTTAGACTAAAGCCCCCCACATTGGCTGAATACGGATCTCGGCCCTCGGGATCGACTTCGATTTTTTTTGCTCCAAACCGGCGAATTCCCTTACCTGCTCGCGCACCAAATCCCGATTTATTCGCAATGGACAATGATGAAACTTCGCCAAGCCCCTCTTCATCAAAACTTTCTTGAAAGTCTTCATTAAGTCCCATGGTTTCAATGCACTTTAAAACTTTCTTATGAATCTTTACCGCCAAATGGGTAAGCTCTTCGTGCGACGGCGAAGATTGGCGACAAAAAATATAGCCAGCGTCGGTTTCCAAGAACACGCCATCAGGTATGAGCGTATGAAAGTGAATATTTAAATTCAGTGCAGATCCAAATCTTTGGATGAATGTGATGGCACCAGTTTGAACACTTCCAAGACCGGATTTTGTGGCTCTCTTTTTCTGAAAAGAGCTTATGGCTTGAAGATAGATTTTAAGTGCCCTGTTCGTAAGAGCTTGGTTTCTCGCCATCAAAAATCGCAACTTATATGGAAACGACAATACCCACTGGCGATAATGAATATCGGGCAAAACTACATCCACCAAATGAGCCGCCTCAATATTCATCCGCCTCGCACAACAACTTGGACAAAAACCTCTTTTTTTGCATGAGAACGGCACAATACCAGAGTGCCGACATTGGTGACAGTAGGTCCGGATAAATCCTTTTTCCGGAATTCCACAATCCAAGAATTTTGCAAATTCATCTTGAATAAAAAGCGGCATGGTCTTGCCGACCCTCTGCTGCTCCTTCAAAAATACCGGCCAATACGAACTCACTGTCCGGAATAGCAAACTTTCTTCCGGGTGATGGCGGAGATATTTCTTTATTTTTAAATAATGAAGGGCTGCCACCATATAACGGACAGCAGAGCAAAAACGAATCCGATATTACTTCAATTGAACTTGAAATACTTTTTAGCTAGTTACCAGCCACATTCACCAAATAAGCCCTCGCCTCCGGATACTTCTTCACACAAACACACTTCCCCACCCGCAAAGATTTAATAACATTCGGATGAATCATAAACTCCTCCACCTCCCGCAGTGATTTATTCCCCGTAGGAATATCCAACCAAAGCATCTTGGAAGATTGCATAGTTTCCTTCCAAGCCTTCCGCGTCCCAGCCATGGCGGATATCATCTCCGCACTCTCCGGACGCTTCTGCAAAAAGGCATACAAAGTTGATGTATTCCCCATCAACCGACCAGCGAATTCCGGACTGATTCGCAACAAATCACAGATCTCTTGGTGCGCAACGATCACCGACATTTTTGAACTTCGCGCGCGATCCAGGAATCCAATGAAATCTTCTTGTGCTAAATCCGCAAACTCATCAATGATCACAGTAAACGGACGACGTTGCTCTTTGGGAACTTCGGCATCAACCCTTGCTGATACCCCTTTTAAATCTTGCAGAATGAAACGACCCACTGATTTCGCAGTTTCGCCATACCGACGCGAATCTAAGAACACAAAAGCGATCTTCCCATTCGCGACTGTATCGTACAAATTAATACCCGGCTGGTCAGAAGCGATCATGTCACCAAAGTCAGAAAGGACCAATGATTCGATTTGCGTTCGCAACCCCTGCAAAGATTTATAGTTGTCCTGCGAATTAAGAAAGCTATAACTTTCTTCCAGAACAGATTTTACCCGCCTTTCGCTTTCAGGAACCTTCAAGGATAACTCTTCTAAAAATTCCGACCGAGTCGCAGCTTCTAAAACGGTGCCTAAATGAAAAACAAAGGACTGCTTGTCTCGCAAATAACAAAAGCCTATCAACACTTTCAAAAGGAAACTGGCCGCTTGGTTCTTGTAATATTCTTCCGACCAATTCAGCGACAGCATGATTTTGTCGCGCAACTGTGTTGGCGTCCCGTCTTCAATTAAATTATAGGGAATAGACAACTTTTGATCGGATAAAGAAAATATCTGAAGGTCCTCAATTCGGCCCGCATCTGCCACGAACTTTGAAAATTTCATAATCGTTTCGATGTCGCCCTTGAGATCAATAAATAACAACCCCTTCCCCTGCTGTATGCGCTGTTCGATAATATGGGATAACAAAACTGTTTTCCCATATCCCGAGGCCCCGACAATATGAACATGGTGATTCAATTGACCTTCGGTTAGCTCTTCTTTTCGCCACAACGAACCGCTGACTTTGCCAAGGGTCACTCGGTCGCCAGCAACAGGTTTCTTTTTTTCGTTCGTTAAGGGCTTCAGATTTCCACCGCCACCGCATACCAGATTTTGAACCGAAGTTATTTTCTCCACCCTATACCCCCGCCTTTTCCGCAAAGAACTGCTCGATGGACAAAACTTCAAAAAGATCCCCATATATCCGAGTCTCTTTAATCAAGAACTTCGCAACCGTGTCCTTCGCGCAGACAAACTGCACGCGATCAAAAATCTTATGTTGCGCATTTGCTGAGCGCATAAGTTGAACGCACTTCTTCACTTTGTCTTGATAACGACTTTTTGCTTTAACGGCGATCTCAAGCTCAAAGGCAACTCTCACACCCGACGGCCCTGCATAGATCGCATCAGGAATATATTGAGTCGACAGACCACCCGTTAACTCGGTCGAGGACTTCAGTTTACGATCCGACAACCAAGAATTAACCAAGTCCAAAGACTCCAGATGCAACCGAGCTTTCAAAACGGCACGATCATGAACAAAGGTCCGCTGGTCAAATCCGCCGCTGGGTTTACTGACAAACAGCTCTGGTTTAAAGTTCACCAAGGCGTAGTAAGCTTTGAAGGTCGTCGTGTAATACCTGGTGCTTTCAGAAAAGGATCGAACCGATTTCAAAAACTTAGCCTGCTCCAGCTGAAAAAGTCGCTTTTTTGCCCACTCCGAGCTCTTCGCTTTTTCATTCAACTGTGTGATTTTAAAAAACCGTTCGAATACCTCTTCCACGCCCGAAAATTTCATATCCATCACAAATTCTAAAATTTCAAAATCCCGCTCTCGGAAATTTTCAAGAAAGATGTCGCGTCACTTTTTTAAGCAGCTGGCTCTGATAATTTTTGCTCCACTTGCCGCATTTCCTTAGTTGGGTTTAAGTGAACTTCTCCGATGTAGCCCCA
>JBBKWD010000133.1:0-4941 GCA_037968775.1 Bdellovibrio sp. | reverse complement strand
GACGAAAGCTTCAACGGCAAGCTGCGCGACGAGTGTCTGTCGCTGGAGTGGTTCAGGTCCCGCAAGGAGGCTGCCGTGGTCATTGAAGCTTGGCGGCACCACTACAACACGGTGCGCCCACACAGCAGCCTGGACTACCTCACACCCTACGAATTCAAACAGCACAATCAACCCATTCCCAACCGAGCTGTCTTACAGGAATGAGTGGCTCGAAAAAGCCGAGCAGGTCACGCATATGGACTGATTCGACGGAACGACTAGATTAGGCCGCGCTGATAGGTCCCCAAAGTGGAGAACCGACCGGCGCAACGTTGATTAGCTTCTTGTTGACAAACTCCGCGAAGCCCAGCTCTGACAGTTCTCGACCGAACCCAGAGTTCTTTACGCCTCCGAACGGAACCTCAGCTCCTGTCCATGCCGGTTGGTTCACAAAGACCATGCCGCAGTCGAGCTCCGAAGCTACCTTGCGACCACGTTCGAGATTGGCAGTGAACACGGATGCTCCTAGACCGTAAGGAGTCGCGTTTGCCAGCGCGATCGCTTCCGCCTCAGTGGCGACGACGTGGAACATCGCAACCGGGCCAAAAAGCTCCTGCATGCAAATTGGATTGTCCGGCTCGAGGTCTGTCAACACCGTGGGCGTCAAGTAGAACCCTGGTCGGTCGATGCGGCTCCCTCCGAGGACGACGCGTGCGCCGTGCTTGCTCGCAGTTGCAATCTGCTGCAACAGGAGGTCAAGCCCTCGCTGTGAAGCCAATGGTCCTAAGCCGGTTGTCTCGTCGGTAGGGTCGCCGACTTTCAGAGCGCTCAGGCGTTTCACAAAACCGTCAAGAAAGGCTTGCCCGCGCTCTTTGCCCACAACTATGATTCGCTTCGATCCAACGCAGCATTGACCAGTGTTGAACATACGGCCAAAGGTGGCACCATCAAGCGCGCTATCGAGCGGGGCATCCTCGAGCACTATGAGGGGATCGCTCCCGCCCATTTCCAATACCACCTTCTTGAGGCGCCGGCCCGCCTGCTCGGCGACAGCCGCGCCAGCGCGCTCGCTGCCAGTCAAGGTTACGCCACGCACATATGGATGTTCAATTACGCGACCGATTTGCTCCACACTTGCAAAGAGGTTCGTATAAACATTGGCCGGCGCACCGGCATCTGCAAAGAGCTCTGCAAGCGCGAGCGCGGACTGTGGCACATTTTCAGCGTGCTTAAGAAGTAGCACATTGCCAGCCATCAATTGGGGGCCGGCCACACGAGCCACTTGGTAGAAGGGGAAGTTCCAGGGCTCAATGCCCAAAATCACGCCGATGGGTACGGTGTGAACCTCGGCACCTAGAGATTCAGGAAGAGCCGACGGCTTCAGATATTTCGCTGCATTTTTTGCGTAGTAGTCCAGGATGCTTGCAGCCAGCCCCACTTCCGCGCGGGCCTCATTGATCAGTTTTCCCATCTCCAAAGTCAGGAGTTGAGCGTACTTTTCTGCGCCCTCGCGCATGAGAGCTGCCGTCTTAGAGAGGATGGCGGCGCGATCCGCGATAGAACGGAGTCGCCAATCGTTTTCGAAGGCGAGATGTGCATGCACCACCGCCTTATCCAGTTCCTGGTTCGACATGGTAGGGAACGTTCGAAGCAGCGCACCTGTCGCAGGATTGGTTGTTTGATATGTCATTTAGTCTCCGGAATGTAGAAAGCCCGTCGGCTCGCGGCCGACAGGACCCCGCGTTGGATGGATGAGGCTTTTAGCCCGTCACACCCGGAGCTAGAAGAAGATTGGCGGCAGGCAACTTCTCTGTCAGTGTGTAGGGGCTGGCTGCGTTGTCCTTTACCCATCGCTTCTCGCCGATGGACTCGAATGGTGGGGGCAAGTGACCTTGAAGAGACCAGAGGTCGAAAGGAGTCTCGTCAATTGAGACCTCCCAGTCGAACCCGCGGTCTTTCACATATGGTGCAATCACTTCGTCGATTGTTGTCATCCACCACTCCCGCATGATTGGTCCCGGAATGGTCCGAGCGATCTGATCAATCTTGAATCGGACAAAGTTGTTGGTCAGTACCCCACCCACGTAGCAGGCCTCCGGTGGCATCTCCTCAAAGATTGCGACGACGTAGAACCGAGGAATCGGCACGGACGCGTACACGTTCGTGATGCGCTCTGAAAACTTCTTCTTGTCCTCCGCGGTGTAGGCACCTTTCGGGTGGTAGATCTTCCAAAGGGGCATGGTCTTCTCTCCATAAATTTGTTGCGTTAGGTCGTTTCAGAGATTGAAACTCGTCGTTCATTCCACCAGCATCGGTCCGATAAATCTGACTCAGTGGTCATGGAATGATCACCATCATTTCATCGAAGGGTGTCACCCCTCTACTGGGGCTTTCCCCTATTACATGACGGTTGAAATGCTATTATTGAGCACCATAGACCACGACGTTGCTGTCTCTTGACGGTGCACCCTCCTGCCCATGCGATACCAAGCTGATCACAAAGATTTCACTCGCACCCGCATCCTCGATGCTGCCTCCAAGCGATTCCGCAGTGAGGGAATCGCGTCCGTCGGTGTGCAGACTCTCATGAAGGATGCTGGACTTACGCACGGTGGCTTCTACGTCCATTTCTCGTCCAAAGAGGATCTCGCTACGGAGGCGATGCTGACAGCGCTTGAGGGAACATATGCACGGCTTGTTGACGCACGAAATAGCTCGCTTGGTGGGCTGGAAGGAATATTGCGGGAATACATGGGCGTCGATCACATCAACGACCCGTCGACTGCATGCGCTTACTCCTTGCTTGCGCCGGAGATGTCGAGAAGGCCCTTGAAAGGCAGAAGAGCGTTTGCTAAGGAGTTGCAGCGATTCATCGACCTCGTTGCTGCTACGCTCCCGGCGGCATTGACCCCCGAAATCCGCGTTGAACGTGCGACAGCAATCTTTGGCTTGATGATGGGAACCGTCCAAATGGCGCGAATCGCAACCGATGCTAAGAGTGCCTCCGCAATCCTTGCGAGTGGGATACAGGCTGCGTTGATGCTGGCGAGCGCCTAGAGCTTCTCGCGCGGGTTTCTCCGGACGCAACCAGGGACATGGTGCGTTCAGGAGATGGGCACGACAAGAAGCCGAAGGAGATTTACTGACGAGCTCAAATGTGAAGCAATGAAGCTGTGCCAGCAACCTGGAGCCACCGTCAGGCACATTGCGCGGGATTCATCGCACGGGATCGTAGTTGGGGCCAAGTCTGCGTAGTACACCACCGCATCGCACAGGAAGCGCACCGCCTGCGGCGTCTTCTCATCCGGGTGCATGTCCGTGAAGGCGATGCGGGCATGGTCGTCAATGGCCACGAACAGCATCTCCCAACCCACGCCTGTCACGCTGTCCTTGCGGTTGCCCGTGACGCGGTGGCTGGGACGCACGATGCGCCCCAGGCGCTTGGTGTCGATGTGCAGCATCTCGCCCGGGGCCGGGTGTTCATAGCGCTGCACCGGCTCGGCGGGTTGCAGTTCGCGCAGCCGCGAGAGGCCGGCACGCGCCAGCACGCGGCTGACCGTGGATGCGCAAACGCCCACGCTCTTCGTTGACGCCACCGGCCAGGAAACGGCCGAGCCACTTGCGCGCTGTGGGCGCCGTGACGCCCTGCGCGGCGGCGGCTTGGGTGGCGTTCAGACCTTGTTCGGTCATCTGTCTGACCATCTCGATTCGACGAGCGAAGGTGAGTCGGGCATGCTTGTGGGTGTTCATCCGGTTGGGTTCCTTGAGGTCTGGTGGTTTGGCGATTGCCAGTCTCTCAGACTCAATCCGGGTGAACACCCGATACAACCTATTGGAACTTCACACCTAGCCCTATTCCGGGAACATCACTTGCAACGCTGTAGCTAGGCTAGACAGGTCAAAAACCCAGGCCAAACCAGTACCCCATAGGCCTGCGAATGCGAAGGTAGTCCCGACAAAAAAGGACCATTCCCATGGGACGGTTCCAAGGCTTCAGACGGAAAGTTGGGGCTGACGCTTCCTCGGCATTGGGCAGCCGGCTCACTTCGAGCCAGATTAACACCAGAGTAGTTGCGAACGCGGCGGGAAATGTGGCAGCAACCTGCAGGAACGGAGGTGCGTTCTCGTTCGGAAAGGTTGCCAAAAGGTAACCCCATCCCGAGCAAAAGAAGAACCAAAAGATATAGAAGATTCGCATTTTCCTATGTCCGCTCCTGGCCGATGTCCACCATGCTAGCTCAGACAGGACCGGGTCCGAGGCGGACGTCAGAGGTACGATTCATTGAGAGCCCTTTTTCGCCTCAGCAAGTCGAATGTTGCGCAGGGCGACTCTGCTCCACCTAGCGACATCGGCGTCAGGGTCACGCGCCATCGATTCGATACGGAGCCACTTCTCGCTAGATAGGGACGGCAAGTCGATGCACGCTTGCAAGGCTTCACGGCGAACGAATGCCATTTCATCGTCGAACGCATCGAACACTGCTCGCCGTGACTCGGCGTCGCTTGCACCGATCCTCGCGAGAGTTGTCACTGCCTGTTGTCTAAGGAACAACACGTCGTGCTTGGCTAGCAGCACGAGCCGAGGTATCGCGGCGCTTGCGCGCTCGCCCAGATGAGATAAGGCGATTTCCGCCCGGAAGACAACATCGTGATTCGGAGATTCAAGCGCCGAAATGAAGACTGTGATGTCAACGTCGGTAGCAGGCGTCAGTTCGGAAATTCGGTTCTTCGCCGACAAGGATCGCTTGCGATCAGGCGACACGACCTCCGAGATCAGGAACGAAGCATCGATGTGGAATACGTCTGACGGTTCTTTCATGTTGAACGTCTGCTTCTGGCCGAGGTGGAGTTGACCCGAGTCCGTGGACACATCATTCTTTGTGTTCAAGGAGTCGCAAATGTCCAAAGTCAGACCACCGTACCCGGCGGAATTCCGTCAACAAATGGTCGAACTCGTTCGGG
>JBBKWD010000132.1:0-13833 GCA_037968775.1 Bdellovibrio sp. | reverse complement strand
GTCGATGATGTGACATTTTTTGTAGTAAAGAATGAAGGACTCCATTAAAATTGTAAGTTCTTGTGCGAGGAGATGAAATGGCAAAACTTGATGTTAAAATGAATAAGGGTGCGGAGAAGTTGACGGTCCAATTGAATGGAACCATTGATGAGGACGTGGATTTTTCTCAGTTTAATTTGAGTGACAATGGCCAAGTTGAATTGGAGCTTGAGGGTGTTAAAAGCATCAACTCTTGCGGAATTCGAGAGTGGATAAAATGGGTTTCCAGTGCGCCCAGTGCACAAATTGTTTATAAAAATTGTCCTAAAGTTATAGTCGATCAAATAAATATGGTCGATGGCTTCTTGCCCAGCAATGGAAAGGTTCAGTCTTTCTTTGTGCCTTATTATAACGATGATGCCGGATCTGAAAAAAACGTTCTCTTTTCATTTGGCCAAGAATTCAGCGAGGGCGGCATTCAGCCTCCGGCTGAAGTGAAGGATGCCGAAGGAAATGAAATGGAAATGGACGTTATTGAGTCAAAATATTTCAAGTTCATTAAAAAGTAAGACCTGGCAAAAGGTCTAGTTCTAAGGGCGGGATCTGGATATCAGTCCCGCTTTTTCATTTTTACTCATTAGAAGGCTCAATAGAAGGTTCAATAGAGCCGATTAGTCTCAGGTGAGTGATAATAAAGCCAAAATCCTTATTTTAGAAGACGACGAGAGTCTGAGTTCGGCCTTGAAGGAAATTCTGAGCCGTGCGGGTCATTATGTTTACAATGCGGCTCGTCCTGATGAGGCCCTGAATTTAATTGGTGCTCACAGTGTGGATTTTATTTTTTGCGATTGCCTCTTGCCGCAAATGACGGGTTTGGATTTTATCGAAAAAGCTCGTGAAACTTATCCTTCCGCAAAATTTAAAGTTATTTTAATGAGTGGTATCTATTCGGATAAACAATTTATCCAAGAGGCCTTGGCTAAGACACAGGCCCTCTCATTTCTTAAAAAACCATTCGATTTAGAGCAAGTACTGAAGCTTGTCAAAAAAGACGAGATGCCTCGCAATAAAGAAGAGTCGAGTGCTCGTAAGTTGCTGTATCAAATGTTTGCAAACCCCACAGTGACCAATCGCCAGAAAAGAAAAGTGATTGAATCCATTGAAGAGGTGAGCGGCTTCGATTTGCCATTTCTGTACTCACTGCTTGCAGAGACTAAGAGCAGCGGCTATTTGAATATCTACAATGCCGACAGTTCTGTCTCGGGAATTTCTTTTTGTAATGGTAATATCGTCGGTGTTGACGTCGATGATAGAACGACCTTTCTAGGTGAAATGTTGATCCAGAGCGGTTATGCCACACCTTTCGATGTGCAAACGGCACTTCGTGATAAGAACACCCGTCGAATTGGTAACTATCTTATACAGAATAATCAGCTCAGTCCTCATGCCTTTGACATTATCCTGATGGAGCAAATGAACATTCGCCTAGTTCGTACCATAGTGGATCACAAGATCCGCGTGAATTTTGCGGCCACAGAAGTCGATATGAGCAATCCAAGTATTGACGCCGATACTTTGACGTATTTCCTGCATGACTGGATTGCTTCGAAAATTTCTGTGAGTTGGTTGAAGTCTCTTTATATGATGTGGTCAGGAAACTTGATCACCAAAAGCCCTAGTTTCCGTGAAGATCACCCGGCTTTGGGGATGTCATTGGTAAATGCACTGGAGAACTTTACAAACCAATTGAATGACAAGACGACTCTTAATCAGTTGCTCGAGGTGGATGGTTACAGCGAAATGGCCGTCTATAAGGCTTTGCACTTCCTTTTGACCAAGGGGCTAATCGTTTTTGCACAAAAAACATCCTTCTCAAGTCCGCAAGAGCAAATAAGAGTGCTTAAGAAAATTTGGGCCGACCTTGATGGTAAAAATGGCTATGAAGTCGCAGCCTATCTCGAGTCTGCGGTCATGAGTGGTGGCAGTATTGATGCGATACTAGGCGAGTTTATGACTTTGATCGGAGAGCAACCTTCTGACGCCGAAAGCGAAGTGGGTGTTTTATGGTTGAATATTCGAAGAGCAGCAGATGAGGCGATGGCTGTGGCTCGCGATTCACAAAAAGTCGACAAGATCCGTCAAGAAACTCAGAGTAAAGAGGCTGAGTCCAAGCTAAGAGCCAGCGGTTTGATGGAAGAGGTGAGAAAGATTTTACAACTCAATCAGTGCACTCAGGCAATGAGTCTGCTGAATCAGGTTGTAAAACTAAACCCTTCGATTCCGCAGCTGCATATTTATAGCTCATGGGCAAAACTAGGAAATATGGATATGTCTAGGCGGCAGTTTGTGCTCAAAGAAGTGGAGCTTGAGCTTTTACAAGTTCCGCCAGATGAACGCTATGAGCCCGTATTTCTTTTTGTCATAGGTCTTTTTAATAAAGCCAAGGGCGATCTTATGAGTGCCAAAAAATCCTATGAGAAGTGTATCGCGATGGACCCTGGATTTATTCCCGCACGTCGTGAGCTCTCGTTACTTTTTGCTCAGAACAAAAAGCAAGACGTATTTAGTATGGACTTGAAACAAGTGGTTTCGGGCTTCTTTAAACGACGCTAAAACTGAAAATAAAATCCCGCATCCAATCCGATTTGTAAATCTTCTTTTGTGCCGGGGGGATCTAGCTTGTAGTTGCTGAAGAGCAAGCCATAGCGAAGATTCCAACGCGGATTTAACTTCCAATAGGCATGTGCACCTAAGTTATAAGCAGAGTCTATTTTAAAGCCATCGCCTGAAGACCCCATAAAGTATTGCAACTTATATTCCATCCAGCTCATCACTTTGGGCGCCCAATGCGGCCCGGGCGTATTTAAAAAACCACCGAAGCCAAAGGTGGTAGCACTTGAACCTTCGCCCTGTACGAGTTGCACAGGCAGGCTCAGTCCCCAAGAGGAATCTTGAAGATACAGACCAGAAGAGGCTCTCCAAAGAAGCTCGAAAGTGGTGATATCTGCATTCATCTCACCATCTTTTTTGGCAAGTAATTGGTCTCTCTCTATTTCCATGCCCCAGTGAAAATGAGTGGCGTTTGATGAGAGGCCTAGGAAATTTTCAAACCACCAGAGAAAATCGACTGTGGCATAAGGTAGCCCAGAAGGGGCGTAGAACCGAGATCCTAAACCTAAAGACATCGGAAGTCCTCGGTAAACATCATAGCCAACGACGAAGATGTCTTTGCCTGCGGCAATATCCAGATAGTGGCGGCTCACCTTGCCAGACGGAAGATCTCGGATTGTCCAAGAGAATTGATTTTTCCTAAGACTGACCAGCTCTGATGCAGGGGAGCCCGGTTGAACTTGTGCTTGAACACCATCAGGACTGACTCCCGTAAAGGTCAATTCGGTTGAGTAGCTGCGAGTTGCGGCGCGGGCAGATAGGTAGGGGCGATCTCTTTCATTCGGAAGATTGCCTTTGATATAGAACTCTTGGCGCATGGGGATGTCGCCTTCGCCCTTTAGGTAAATCAAAGGACGACTGCGTGGAAGATCCACTTGCCAATCGGAGTCAGATAATTTCTTTACTTTCTTTTCATCAACGGGCTCTGCTCCCGAAGCTGTGAGTATGATGCGTTTGTTGTCGGGTGAGGCCACGACATCTTTAAAATCAACCGACTTCATGCGAGTTTCGATTTCTAGAAAAGCTCCCGTTTGGAGTTGAGATTTAAAAGAAACATTTTCAGTACCATCATTTAAGTAGATCATGCCTTGGTTGCCGACGACCTTGCCGTTGATTTCAATCAGGGGCTCTTTAGTACTTGCCGAACGTTGTTTGATGACCAGCTGATTACCCTGCGAGGTCAGATAAAGCTCTTGTGAACACAGGTAAATCCGCGTCTCTTTGCTTTCGCGATAAATACAGAAGGTAATAAAGGGGAGGTATTTCATGTCCTCGATAAGTGAATGGGCAATATTTTCAGATGTGAACTCTGCGATATCAATACTTGTATCGTCATCTTCGGACCGAGGCTTAGAGGGGGCCACCTTTGTTGTTTCGCGATCGATAGGTGCCGTAAATATGGCTTTGCCCGAGTTGTTTTTAATTGCGAGCTCGCCTTCTTTTAAAAGTCCGGCGGGCCAATTAAAACGCAAGCGATAGGTGTCCTTTTTTTCAGGAGTTGCTTCCAAGTGTATTGTAACCTTGGTGGTGTCGATAAGAATATTACCAACCTTCAAGGTGTCATCACTAATTAAAGAATATTCGAAACGTTGGGGGAGCACCTGAATATTGTTTTTATCTGCTTGAAAAAGCAGAGGCTTGAGTTTTGGGCCTTTCTGTTGGGCGAAAAGGGGGCTGGCGATAAAGAGCAAAGCAAGCGAGGCGAGAAGGCAGGGTTTCATAGTTTTAGCTCCTTTTGAATTTCATCGGCACTTTTATGGACGAGGATGGCTTGAATAACAGAGAGAGAAGTTGTCATCTTCGAAAGAAAATCATCGCTATGGGTGATAACAATCCGTCGCGGATGTTTTTCCCAAGCCTGTTTGATCTTGTCGTTCAAGGCCCATGCTTCATGAAAGGTTTCTGTTCGAATGGGATTTGTGCTGTCATAAAAATCCAATGAGGCCGTGTCCAAATGAATGACCCAATCATAGCGACCGATTTCTTTCTCGACGGTGGTTTCGAGCGTTTGAAAGAAGTCTTGAGAGGCCTGCGGCCAATAAGCAACGCTATCCAAAGACCCACGATCACAAACGACCAAGTTATGGGGGTGAGTGTGGCAGATTAAAGCTTCGAGTTCTCTTTGTGTAAAGTAGATGGCTTTTTGCGCGTGCTGAATAGCTTGGGATTCTTTGAATCGAGGAAATCCACCACGATAGAGGATGCTGGCGGCCTCGGGGACGATCGCGCATTTTTGCCCGAGCTCTTTTTTGAGAGCTTCAATGAGAGTTGTTTTGCCGCCAGAGGGGCCGCCAGTGATTGCGACTTTGACATAATTTTTCATATCAAAATAGTCTCTAAAAAAGGGGTGCGAGGTCAAGATATCTCTAGGGAGTTCTTCACTCTGAAGATGCTCTAAAGTAGGTAGCGCAAGCGAAAGGCTAACCAATAGATAAAACGTGCCAACCAAGATGGGGCAGCGAAATCTTTTTCACTAGCCGATTTGGAATTTTCAACATCGACGCGCCACTGAGCCAACATTTGATCTAAACTTTCAGAATCACGCAGGCAGGCGATTACTTCAAGGTCATGTAAAAGACTGCGATGATTCAAGTTAAAAGAGCCGATATAGCACTCGTCATCTATAATCATCGTCTTGGCGTGCAGAATGCTTTTTTGATACTCAAAAATAGGAATATGACGCTTTAGTAGGAACTGCATCAAATAAAAGGCAGCCCACTTAACCAAAGGCACATCTGATTTCCCCGGAATGAGCAACTGAACGTCGACACCGCGACGGGAGGCCTTTAGCAAAATGCGGATAATATTCCGTTTGGGAAGGAAATAGGCCGTCGTGATATAGATTCTTTTTTGTGCATGATTGAGCTTGCGCAAAATATCTTTATAAAGATTTTTACGCATGCGTTTGGTGGTATTTAAATACAAAGCAGGGGATCTAAAAGCCTGCGGCCAGCGCCACCCATTCATCCACGACAGCAGTCCTCTATAGTAGGTTCTTAAATAAGTGATCTGAAAGGCGAGAATTAGCTGCCGCAGAGGGTGACCTTCCAGGCGAACGCCAGTGTCTCTCCAGGCGGAAGGGCCGACGATGGCGGCGCAATGGCACTCGATAAAGTTGAGACTTCCAAGGTAGGCGATTTTATCATCGATAAGAACAATTTTTCGATGATTGCGGCGATTCATTCTGCGAAAAATGTTTAAAGCGCGCCTTTCAGTAAGAAATGAAAATTTGCGAAACATCAACAGGGGGTAGGGCAAGGGATGGAAAACTTGCAGTTCAATGCCAGCTTGCCCGCACAATTGATCCAACTCAGGAATCCAATTGTAAGAGCCAAAACCATCCACGATCAATTTGACAGTGCAGCCGCGATTCTTCGCATCGGTGAGGCTTTTGAGCAAAGGCAGAGTCAGTCGGTCGATGGAGAAAATATAGCTCTCAAGAGTGATGCTTTTTTGGGCACGTGCGATGTTTTGCGAGAGATCTTCAAAAAAGCTATCTCCGGAGTGAAATATTTTTGTCTGGGCCCAAGTTTCATTCATGCCGCATTGTTCAATATTTTTTTAAAAAAGTCGACAGCAAAGCAATTTGAGGGGCAGACTAAACCCTATGACGACAAGCAAAATGAATTCTGTATTCAAGGTTCTTCTACCCATTGTTTTGAGCTTTATTTGCTGGGGAGCAACAACTTCCGCAGCGGCCGTACCGAGTGGAAAAACCTCGGTGATGTATTTCGGTCAAACCAGCGCAGCTGATTTTGAATTGAAGGTAAAGCCCATATTTGCACAGAATGCCTCTGCTTGTAAGTCTTGTGAGTTGGTCAATATGACTCCTTATAAAAACGATGGCAGTATCGATTCTAAGGCTTTGATAGAAAAAGTTAAAGCAGTTCCTACGAATGCTAGCTTCGTGTTTTTTGATTTCAATACAAAAGTAACTTTGGAAAATAAAGCTTTGGTCGACGCCTTGAATGCAAAAGTCATGGCTGGATTAGTGGTTGTTGCCGCCGCGGGATCTCCCATGGGGCAAGAAGCTTCCAGCTCATTGAGTAAAACAGTTTTTGGCCAAGTTCATGATGCGGTTATTATCGGAGAGCTTTCGGAGCGGGATCGACTTTTGCCAATCTCTGGTTTCTATGGGCCCGAGATGCTGACGGCTATTCGTCCTCCAAAAAATATGATTGGCCAAGGCTACAGTCCTTTAATATTTGCTTCTAACTTGGCAGAAAATTGGACCAAGCGTAAGCCGAACGACTGGCTGGAGCATTTTAAAACTAAAAAACAAAAAAATCGTAAACTTTGGATGAGTATAAACGATCTGTTCTAGGTTTATCGACCGGGGAACAGAACGACACGAGCTTGATGCTTTGCCGGCACGCGGTCTTTGAGTATTTTCAAAGCCAATGGTGTCGGATAGCGGCTAGATGCGTGAATAAGGACAATTTGCTCACTTTCGATTTCATCGAGATGTTCGAGAACTTCGTCTAAATGTGTATGCCCCCAATCACGGGCATTCTGCACGGTCTTCTTTTCATCCAAATAGGTAGCCTCCATGAAAAGTATCTTGGATTTTTTTATCCAAGGGCGTGAATGGAGAAACTCAATTTGAGTGTCACCGGTAAAGCTCACGACCGGGTTGTGGTGAAGTTCGTTAACTTCTTCCCCTTGCCGCTTCTTCTGTATGATTTCATTTTGAGAAAGCCCCTGCAAATCTTGGCGTAGATTTTTTTGCACTTCGAAAAGCGTGTAGCCAAAAGATTCAATCCGGTGCGTGGTCGGAAAGACCTTCATAAAATATTGAGCATTCAGTGGGATTTCTTGATCTGCTTGTACGCCGACAAAATTATATTTGTACTGATGGCCCTCGATTTTTTCCCAAATTTTCATAATTTGATCCATCGGTTCAACCAGAGATTGTGGCATGTAAAAGTTGGCCGGAGATTGAGAGGTCATGGCTTTTTGCGAAATAATATAGGGAATTCCCGCAGCGTGATCCAAGTGGCCATGGCTGATAAAAAAATGTTTTAAGGTCAGCAAAAAAGGATATCCCTGGGCTGCATCAAAGCTCAGCGAAAGTTCGGGCATGGCAATAGCAGTGCGAATGCCCGAAAGGGACAGGCCGTGAAAGTGATATTTTTGAAAACCCCAGGATTCGCCTGCTTGTACTGACATAGGTTTAAACTAATTGCATCGAGCGACAAGGTCATGGCCAATCCAAGCCACCGGGGCCTTGGGTTGCCAAGAGTCATGCAGCATCACATAGCCACAGGCCTTAAAAACAACTTCACTTAGCGGAGCCGTTATGAGGTTCTTTTGGTCTTTGTGCAGGCCAATTAAATGGTCCGAGCTTGCTAGCATATACTCCATTTGTTCCTTATCGGAGTTTTGCGGCCACTCGTTGAAGAGGCTATGAGCCTTTGTCAGCGGGTTTGCCATATAAGTATCTGTGAATTGTATGATGTCTTCAAACTGCACATCATCCTTCAGTAGGTCTTTGCAATTCCTCAAAACTTTTTCCGCATGAGGTTTGTCTCCGGCGTCTTTTTGCAAAGCCAGAAGCAAAGGATAAAGAGATACTTCGACACCTTGAAAAATCGAACTGGAGTTGGTTAAGATCTCAGGGCAGTTGTAAACGCAACAGTTCAAACCCTTGCTTGAGTGCTTTTCAGAGACCTTCTCTAGAGCTATTTTTGCCCAGCCTTGGAAATAAGGCGTATAGGTTTGCCATTGATAGTGACCCTTTATAAGGACTTCAGTCCCATGATAGCCGTACGCCGTATAAGACACATGTTGACCTCGGCCTTCTATTTTTTTGCGCAAAGCTGTTGAAAGATCTAAAAGGTGATCGAAGGTTTCAGCCGTCACCGCAATAAAGTTTTCTAGGCAAAATTGACCGATGGTGGAGTCAAAGAGGGCCAGCGATGGTAAGTGACGATCGCCGGTGCCTTTGAAAACTCGATTCATCACTGGCATAATGATTTTGGTACGAGGAACTCCGCCAGCCATCAAGTGAGCAAACAAAACATTGGCATCAGCTGGGATATGCTTTTCTAGTTCCTGTAAAAATAAAGCCGTATTCTTTCGGAAACGCTCGGTTCCTTTTTTATAACTGGTTTCTTTGGAGCCCTTCGGGAAATTAATATTTTCCCAATCACTGAGCTTGGCTTCCTTCATGCGATCACAAGGTGTCAAGCCTTCGTCATCGGCTTCAAGATCAAAACCGGCTTCTAAGGGAATATTGATGAAAGGAGCTGGAACCGTCGCAGCCTCTTCAGCACTCAGAGCGCGCAAGCTGCCATCTTTTTCTCGGCGGCCAACAGTGGCGCGAACGATCGTCATGCCTTGCCGTTCAGCTTCTTCGACCAGGCCGTTGGCATAACCTCTGGAAAAGAGTTCGCCGAACAACACAAGCACATCGCCTTTTTTGTAGGGACTCAAGCGGGGTTTTTCTCTGAGTGGGAAGACTTGCGTCATAAAATACCTCTTTAATAAACCACAATACTTATATGTTGGCATACACCCGTCAAGTTTTGACTCTCTTTGGCTGAGTAGATAGTCTTCTCATAGCCTCTTAAGGAAGGAGAATTTCGGGTGAGAATCGTTTCTATGGTGCCTTCTTGGACCGAGACATTGTTAAATGCTGGTATACCCGTCGTCGGACGCACCCGTTATTGCATTCATCCCCCCAAGTTAATCACCAATGTCCCCATTGTTGGTGGTACCAAAGATGTCAGCTGGGATTTGGTGCAAGATTTGAAACCCGACTTGGTGCTTTTAGATCAAGAGGAAAACCCGCTGGAGATGGCGGAAGACTGCCCCTTGCCTTACCTTGCAACTCACGTGACCTCCTTGGCTAGCCTCCAGCGGGAGCTCGTGCGATTGGGCGAGCACTTTGAAAGTGCAGCTCTGATGGAACTTGCGGTCACTTGTTTGGATATAGTGGAAGCACCCGTGCCAGCGTGGCAAAATCGCCGAATCCCAGGATTTCTTGAGTGGGTTAAGCCCCCTTCGCAGGATTACGAAAAAGTCCTTTATTTGATTTGGAAAAAGCCTTGGATGGCAGCCAGCAAAGAAACCTATATTGGATCGGTACTAGAAAAACTAGGGGCGAAGGTGCTTGAATTTCCTGAGGGCGACAAGTATCCGGTCGTTGACGAGCTAGAGCAGTTCAAGGACAGCCTGTTACTTTTTTCTTCAGAGCCCTATCCTTTTCAAAAGAAAATTTCGGAACTCAAAGAGCTTGGCCTAGAGGGCGCAGTGATAAATGGCGAATCTTTTTCTTGGTTCGGCGTGCGCAGTTTGGAATTTCTCAAAGCCGAACTCAAGCTCAGCACGAAATAGGGACTTCGTGCCGGGCCTGTCTATCGAACGAGATACATTCCTGGAGACGAAGCAGCAGGCAGGTCGAATAGATGCATGAGGTTGTTGGTGGCTTCGTCTTGTACTGCCGTTTCTTTTTCTGATGAATTTGGCATTACGGTGCGGCCCTTGATAGCTGTTACAAAGCGTAAGAAATCATTGCTTGAACGAAGTACGATGAAGAAGTTTCGATTGCGGGCGTCGCCGATATCCTGCATCTGTGAAGAGTTCACCTCTTGTGCAATTAAGTAATAACTTTCGTTCACAACTAGCGGTTTTGTACTGACCGTTCCGTCGCACAGAAGCATTCCGCGGCTGGTGGCTTCGACGAGTTCGTCTTCTGTCAGGCGAGGGTTGAGGCTGTTCACATAATCGCGTTGCCCACTGTCTTTCACAAAGAGACGGGGATTCAAGCGAATCACCGCACACTGTTCGTATTTGCTCAGTTGAATATCATAAATGTTCTGCTGCACAGTCAAGTAAGTCGCACTGTTCACGCTGGCTGAATTGACCGTTGCATTTCCGTTTGAGTCAGACCAAGACATCGAATAATTGACGTCAGCGCCCAGAGTGAAGAGGTCAAAGAACTTCCAGCCTAAACCCGTCTTCGCCGAGATACTGTGCGCTTTCGTGGCATAGACGGAGTGATTCGTACTTAACGAAAAACTGGTTCCAACATTGAGGCCTTGGTTGTAGCCACGGATAAATTTAGACCCCGAAATTTCTTTTACAGAAATGCGTTTTTCAGCCTGGAAGAAAAGTTTTGGATCTCGGCCTGAAGCAGTATAACAATTCATCGACATATTATAAGCGGCATTGCTGTCTACCAACATCCCGCCTTTTTCTGCAGAGAGCTTCGGCAGGAAATTATTCACCCAAAAAGCACACAATCTTTGAGCTGTGACTTTAGAAAGAGTTCCGGATTGAATGACTTGAGCCAAGTCCTTTTTAGTAATGATCAATCGGTCATCCACGTCGACGGCACCAAAAGACTTAGCAAGAGGCTCTTTGTCTTCAAGTTCTGACAAGTTTATCAGTGCTAGGTTATTTTCTTTTGCGAACGCACCTGGCGTCTTGCGTGCCGTGAGTCGTGCGAAAGATTGAGTCCTGAGAACTCGGCCTTGCAAGACCACTTGGTCAATAGCACTCTTTAATGGCGAAGACTGCTGGTAAAGGCCTTTTGTTAGGTAGATATTCAAAGTGCTGGCGTCTAAAAGATTAGCGGGACGACTCGCTTCATCGACATTAATATTGATCGGCCCAATGGATGTTGGCGCCAAAAGTTTGGCATCGAGATCAATCAGACCATCTAATTCTTGTTCATTGAGCTGTGGAAATTGGCCCTCGACAAGCTGAATCTTGTTCTCTAGAACAGGGTAAATTTCAATAAGTAAGTTGTTTCGGTTTGCAATGGCCTTTAAGTCCTGGAAGGAGTAGGTCATCGACGTGTTGATTTGTCCGCTGATCACTTGGACTAACTTAGAGTCCGAACTCACCAAGGTATTTTCAGAGTCATAATCTTTATTGCGAATGATGGCGGTCTTTAAAAGATAGACACCGTCACGAAGCTTTTGTGCAGGCTCACTATGACCGTTCATCAAGCTAGAGTATACCAAAACACGTGGTTCAATTTTCAGTTGAATTTTTTTCTTCACAGTTAAATTCAAGAGGTTGTCGACAGCATACGGGAAAGAAAGCGTGTTGTAGCCATAACTTTCCACATAGATCTGCGATGGCGGGCGATTTTCAGCCTGGCAGCTCAATGGCAACTGTTCATCGGGCTCAATGAAACGCAGGTCACGGGCGAAAGTTCCTTGCGGCTCCCAAGGGTTCACAATAATTTCTAAGCGTTCTGACATTCCAAGATCTTTGTTTTCAATGGTGACGAAACCTTTAAGGTATCTATGGCAATCATAGTAGGAGATCTCAATGGATTCCTTCCAAGTGATACAAGCATTATTGATTGTTTTAATGGTCTTAACATCTTTGGGCTCAGACTCGCTCTGACGGAATTTAGTCACCGTGAAAGTGTGGGCGCGCGTGACTTTTTGGTCGACGCCATTTTTCAAACAAGCCTTAACACTATAAAAGAGCTCGCGTGTCGTCGGTGTTTCTTTGCCGATACGGAAGGCGGGGAAACTGAGTTCATCAATTTCAATTTTAGGTTTTTGATAAGCATCACGATCCAAGTTCTGGTCGCTCGAATTCTCGTCGTTAAAACTTGCATTGATATAATTTGCAAGCTTGAACCCTTTTGTTTGTGCAACAACCGTCGAAAGCTTTAGAAATGCTGAGGTCTTGAGATTGTCATATTCACCAACAAGGTAAACTCCATCAAAGGAGGCTAATCCTTCTGGTCCATTTACAGGATTCAACTCCATCCCAATCAGGACTTGGCCTCGAGTCGGAATATTTGTCAAAAGAATAGGGGTGCGAATTGCCAAACTGCCATTGGCCATCACGGCGCTGAATTTTTCAGATTCGCCCAGCAAACGACGAACTTCCTCGCCGTTGTGTTTATAAAGATGGATCAACTTTATGCGCGCGGTGAAAGAACCAGATGTCAAGTTTCGTTGAAAGAGTTCGCCATTCATTTTTGTCAGCATAAGTGTCGGAGTCGTGCGGAACTCCACAGTCAGACTCACGCCTTTGTTTGTCATCTTGTCTTCTGTGACAAAAAGACGACCGTCCTCTACCCACAAAGCACGCGGGCGAATCTGGTTGTCATTTGAAAGGCCTTTAAGGGCGCGTTGGGCTTCGGCTGTATCCTCAACAAGCTGTGGAATTTCGCTGTTCGGTTTTATTTCTAAAACAGGAGTCAGTGTCTCGCCGTGGGACCAAGGATTGATGGCAAAAGAAATACGTCGACTGCCTCTGTGAAGTCCGAGGGCCTTAACAGAGCGGTTCATACGAATGTACTTTGAATCCGCTAGGAAATTAAATTCAATTTTTTCTTTCCAACTGAAACATCCAGTAGAATCGGTGCGGGCTTCCTGATTGATTTCTTCGATGAGGAAACGATGGCCTTGGACCGGTTTGCTATAACCAATATCTTTCACGCAAGCATAAAGATTGAATACGCGCGAAGTGGGCAACGCAAAAGTACCTTCGGTGCGCGACTCTAGGACGGCAGACCGGCTGGTCATAAACTCCACATTGAAAGTTGCAGGTGTTTGCTCTTTATCAGACGGATTGCTTGTGCTCTTCGTCCATCCCTCCACGGCAGCGGGATCCTGAGGACTTGGCAAATTACACGCACTGAGAGTGAGTACTCCCAAGAGTGAAATCAATGGCAGCAAAGAGCTCTTAAATGCTCTCATAGGCGGTCTCCAGCTTGAGGGACAAAGTTTTTTCTCGCGACTGAGTTGTGCTCAGGTACATGATTTCAGCATCCGTGTATTTCATGCGAAGGTTGAACTTTTCGCGATTGAATTTAAATACACCTTCTACGCTGTATCCTACGCGATTGGTTTCGTAGCCTCGAGCATTGAAGTAAGAGACCGCAGCATCCGGAGCAATAGAAAAATATCCACCCGTGATAGCAACTGAAAGCAGAGGGCTAAATAGAATTTCCCCACCTGCAGAATAAGAATAGGCGGTGTTTAATTCTGTCGGGGCTTGGGTGTTCTTTATATAGTCAGCATTAGCGATAAGACTTAAACGCATGCCTACGGGGACCGAAACCTTTGTCGAGGCCTCAACGCCCTCATGTTCATACATAAATTTTGCATCGGCATCCGTAGCGGAGTCTACGCGATTTCCTAATAAATAAGATTTCTGTGCCACCGCTGACGGCAAGTCTTTAAAGATAAAGTAGCCTAGGCGGGT
>JBBKWD010000131.1:0-16036 GCA_037968775.1 Bdellovibrio sp. | reverse complement strand
GAATAAGTTTTGCGGGCTCGTTGAGGTCCACCTGAAAAAGAACATTCAGTGGGATTTCCATTTTTTGACCAGAACCTAATAAAGACTCTAAACTAGCGATCATCGACTCTAAATTGACTTTTCGAACGTCGACTTCCTGAAGAGTGATCGTGCAGTCCTTGGTCGCAATCTGTGAAAAAGCATTTGGCACGAGGAAGAGAAAAAAGAATAGGAGGCTCATCAAGGAAATTTTCGTCATTCTAAATTTGTATCACCCTCATTTTTTACCGACAATAGAATTTCGGCGTCATAGAACCAGAACAGTAGGGCCGTAGAATCCGTGCGTCTTTCGATTTAAAAACGGTCGTAACCAAGAGTTTTGCCCAAAAATGGAAAAAGCCCTGGGGTTTAGCCCCAAGGCTTTTAATGGTTGCGGGGGCAGGATTTGAACCTACGACCTTCGGGTTATGAGCCCGACGAGCTACCAGACTGCTCCACCCCGCGACAAGGAATGTTTCTGAAGGACTAGTTATAGGGGATCACCCTGATGGGGTCAACACTCATTATGAATTATATTTAAAGCAACACCGCGTCCCAATCTGCTCGGGTCAGTCCCAATCAGAAGGGTGCTTAAGTGATAATTCCTAATTTTTTCTGCTAGTCACTGCAACGGTTTCGGACTCACCTTTGTCATTTAATGTCACGATTTTGGTTTTTGAAACGCGAATTATGGGCAATTCGGAATGGCCTTCTTTGGCCAACTGTTCGATCTCAAAGGGCACAACTTGTTTCGCGCCTTTGCGACCGGGATGCAATTTCCATTGATGCGCACAGTTTTTAGAGCAGGTGACTTTTTTGTGCTCAAGTTCTGCGCAATCGACACAGATCAATTCTTTAGAATCGCAACGAACACAGTCGATCTTGATTTCACTCGGCTGACCGCAATGAGGGCACAGGCCATACTTAGTTGAAGGTTTTAGATTTTGATCCAAGGCCACGCGATGATCAAAAACAAAGCACTCGCCCTCAAACTTTTCATTCGGATACTCTTTTACATAATTGATGATGCCGCCATCAAGTTGAAAGACATTGTTGTAGCCTTGCTTTTGCAACTCCAGAATGCCTTTTTCACAGCGAATGCCGCCGGTGCAAAAGATCAACATTTTTTTCTCTTTAGAAATACCTTGGCTCTCGATGTATTGCGGAAAGTCCGTGAACTTTTCAATGTCAGGATTCAAAGCGCCTTTGAAAGTTCCGATTTTATATTCATACCAGTTGCGTGTATCAATCATGACGACATCTTCGTCTTGCAAAGTTTGATGCCATTCCTTCGGTGACAAATGATAGTTCTTGCCCTCTGGAGGCATCATCTCTGGAATCCCCGTGGTCACGATTTCTTCGCGTACTTTTACTTTGAAGCGACGAAACGGAGCCTTATCAGACTCGGAATCTTTAAAGAAAAGTTGCGGCAATTGAAAGTAAGTTCGCACAAAGTCTTTCCACGCAGTAAAGGCCTCGACCGACGGTGCCGCACAGGTAGAGTTAAACCCCTCATCACCCAGAATAACGAGTCCTTTAACATTGAGTTCTTCAGCTTTGGTTTCGAGATCTTTTTGAATGGCAGGAAGATCCACCAATTTCATAAATTTATAGAATGCCGTAACATAATAGTTCGACGTCGTAGTCATAGCTTCACCTTCGTGTCCGATCCACTGGCTCCAAACCAAGGGGAGTTAAAAGTTCCGAATGGGTATATGGCAATTTTAATTTTCTGGCAAGTTTGTCCCCACAATGATCTAAAAGCCTGTATGAAATTCCAGAAGGGCAGCGCGGTAAGAACACGGACAGACCGATTGGGCCTCTGAAGAGCCCCTCCGCGGGACTTACCTATGGTTTTGACTCTGTACAAGGTAGGAATGGGCGCCCGGATCATGAGTGCGGCGCAGCAAATACTTGTAAGCAAAGCCATTTTCTCGTAAAACCATTCTTTTAAAGGATACAAATCAAATGCTCGCGACTCCTCAAATACAAAAAGAAATCCAACGCCGTCGAACCTTTGCCATCATCTCGCATCCCGATGCTGGTAAAACCACGCTGACTGAAAAATTGCTGTATCACGGAGGCGTGATTCATGAAACGGGCGAGGTCAAGGGCAAGTCGGGCAGTAAAGCCGTCACCTCTGACTGGATGGAGCTTGAACGTCAGAAGGGAATTTCGATCACATCATCGGTGATGACCTTCGATTACGATTCCTTACGAGTCAATTTGCTCGATACTCCCGGCCATAAAGATTTCTCGGAAGACACTTATCGTGTTTTGATGGCGGTGGATTCTGCCTGTATGTTGATTGACGTCGCAAAGGGCGTAGAAGAACGAACGAAGAAATTATACGAAGTATGCCGCTTGCGAAAAATTCCGATTTTTACCTATGTAAATAAGCTCGACCGTGAAGGTAAAGATCCACTGACCTTGATTGATGAAGTTGAAAAAACTCTGAACATGCAATGTTATCCGGTGACTTGGCCTTTGGGAATTGGTCAGCGCTTCCGTGGTATCTACAACCGCATGACCAAAGAGTTATGGATCTATGATCAGCGCCGTGAAGAAGTGGAAGACTACAAAATCATTCCTTTTGAAAAAGGTAAAGATGACCAGATCATGTATGACTATTTGGATAAAGAGTCGGCAGATCAGGTGCTAGAAGAACTCGACTTGATTGAGAGCGCTTTGCCGCCCTTCGATGTTGAAGAGTTTTTGAACGGAACGATTTCGCCGGTTACCTTCGGTTCGGCAAAGCAAAATTTTGGTGTCGATACCTTCCTTAAATTCTTTTGTAAGTACGCTCCGGGCCCTCAACCACGTGATACTAAAGACGACCGAAGAATTGATCCCTTGGACGCTAACTTCTCAGGTTTTGTTTTTAAAATTCAAGCTAATATGGATAAACGCCATCGCGATCGCATTGCTTTTGTGCGAATCTGCTCCGGTAAATTCGAGCGCGGCATGAAAGTGAAGCACTCTCGTCTGGATAAAGAACTGCGCCTAGCTTATTCAAGTCAGTTCATCGCGGCCGACAAAGAAACCGTGGATGAAGCCTATGCCGGAGACATCGTCGGCGTCGGCGACACAGGGAACTTCGCAATCGGGGACTGCGTATTTTCGTTGGGCCGTGTGATTTTTGAAGACATTCCGAAATTTGCACCAGAGTTATTTGGCAGATTGTCTGTACGCGATGCTCTGAAGAGGCAAAAAATGCAAATGGCTCTTTCGCATCTTTCCGAAGAAGGTGCGATCCAGTTGTTTATTGATCCTTTGGTGGGCATGCAGGATCCCATTTTGGGGGCTGTAGGTGAGCTTCAGTTTGAAGTTTTAGTTCATCGTCTTAACGACGAATACAACTTGGAAGTAAAACTCAATCGATTGCCTTATGGCGTGGCTCGATGGCCACGAACAGCAGATGGAAAGCCCGTAAGCGAATTAAAGGGCGGGGCGCATATATACCGCGACCTTCTTAACAATCCGGTGGTGCTGGTCAATCAAGAGTGGGATCTGAACTGGCTCAAGCGTGAAAATCCAGAGGTGGAATTTCAAACGAGTATTTCACGGGTCAGGTAAGGACGTTTGTATCAGACCAGTTTGTAGATCCGCTCAAACGGGTCCGTATTTAAGAGGAACAACATGATTTTACCATTAGAGATTTCGAACCTCAAAAAAACCTACAAGGGCGGAACAGTGGAAGCTGTTCGCGGCTTGAGTTTTTCAGTCAATCCCGGCGAAATATTTGGCCTGCTCGGGCCGAATGGAGCGGGAAAAACAACCCTCATTTCTACCATCACAACTTTAGAAGAGCCCAGCTCAGGCACCGTGAAGGTGTTCGGTGTGGATGTTACAAAGGACCCGATGTTCACCAAACGCCAAATTGGCGTGGTTCATCAGGAAGTCATCAATTCAGGATTTTTCAGTGTCGAAGAAATTCTAGAGTTTCACTCTGGATATTATGGCTTAAGAAAAAACCGAGAACGCATACATTTCCTCTTGGAAAAGTTGGCGCTTTTTGAGCATCGCCACAAAAAGGTGAAGCAGCTTTCAGGGGGTATGAAGCGCCGCCTGATGATAGCCAAAGCCTTGGTTCATAATCCCAAGCTTTTGTTGCTGGATGAGCCAACTGCGGGCGTGGATATTCGATTGCGTGAAGACCTGTGGGATTTTGTTCGCGAGCTCCGAAACGACGGCATGTCGATTTTGCTCACAACCCATTACCTCGAAGAGGCCGAGCAGCTTTGTGATCGCGTGGGGATTATTAATTTGGGTTCCTTGGTGGCCCTCGGAAATACCAAAGAAATTATTCGTCAGTACACACACAAGAAAATTCGTCTAATCTTGACTCAAAGCTATGATTTTAAGTCTCCTTACTTAAAAGAAGTCCAAGGGAACGAGTACCTCTTTGTGGTTCCGCAAAACAAATCTCTGGGGGAGTTCCTGAACGAAGTGACAATCCCAACGGGTCTTTTGCAAGACATCCAAATCGAAGAGGGTGATCTCGAGGCTGCCTTTTTGAAAATTGTTACTAAACCCGAAGTGGGTGGTTCGTTATGACCGGATTTATTACTATTTTTAGACGTGAGATTGCCCGTTTTTTTAAAGTCATTGTGCAAACTGTGATCACGCCTTTTATTTCTTCATTTTTGTATTTGTTGATATTCGGTGTTTCGCTGGGCGATCAAATGAACTCACATCAGGGCGTCAGCTACTTGGCTTTTTTGATTCCTGGCTTGATGATGATGGGTTTGATTAATAACTCCTTCCAAAACTCGTCCTCGTCGGTTGTGTCTTCTAAGTTTTCCGGCGACATGGAGGATCTGCGAGTGGCCCCGGTAACGGATCAAGAGATCATCTGGGCTATGAGTCTAGCGGCACTCGTGCGCGGATCCATAGTGGCTATAATCACTTACTTTGTTGGTTCTTGCTTTATGATTTACCAACAAGGGGAGTGGTTGCCGATTGCGCATCCCCTGGTGACGTTGTTCTTTTTGATTTTATCGGGGCTGATCTTTGGCATGATTGGGATCAGTATTGCCTTTTGGGCCACGACTTTTGATCAATTGTCGGCTTTCTCTGCCTTTATTCTTTTGCCACTGACTTATTTGGGGGGCGTGTTTCTTTCGATCGAGAATCTTCATCCTTTCTGGCAGAATCTTTCAAAGGCAAATCCTTTGCTTTACCTTATCAACGGGCTTCGTTATGGAATTCTTGGAGTCAGTGATGTGAATGTCTGGACCGCCGCAATCATTTCCATGGTGGGGTTTTTGGTGTTTTTTGGGATCGCCCGATTCAGTCTCAAAAAAGGTTCATTTCAGCGTTGGTAGGTTGTGGCATCATAAGTCCGGGCCCCCTGCTAAAGGAAATTAAAGAGGGAATCCGCTTTCCGACAAGCTTTTGAAAATAAAAAAAAAGGACCAAGTTTTACTTCGGTCCTTTTTTAATTCTGATAAAAAAATCTAAAATTAGTTGTATCCCGGAGCGATAACAACAGGCACGGGAGCCATGTTTTGTGCAGGCATTGCAGGTCGTTGTGTATTCATTTGCACAGGCACTTGTTGGTAAGCTTGTTGTGCTGAAGGCCGTGCGTAATTGTTTTGAGTCGTATCATTAACCACACTGAAGTTAAGAGTTTCAAAATGCTCGCGACGATTTCGCTCATCCTCAAGGCGCGCTGTTTCAAGTTTTTCAAGAACAGTGTTTTCAGTTTGAACTTCCAATTGCTTGCGAGCTTCGCGTAATCCGGTTGTTTGTGTGCGCAGTTGTGCTTGAGCAGAGACCGCAGCGGCAGTAACGATAACCGAAGACAGAATAATTTTTTTCATGGAAGACTCCTTCGTGCTTACAGGTCCCACACATCCCACAGTTGCCGCAAAATGTAACGCTTGACGCGCTGCCGCTGTATATTATTCCCAAGCCACTGATGCGCCTTGTTGCGGCCTCCTCTTTGTCATTCGCAGAGCTATGGGTTAAACCAGTTCCTTTGGGAGTTTCAAATGTTTGAGAATTTATCCGACAAGATCATGGCAAGCCTTAAAAAGGTGCGCGGTCAGAGCAAAATTTCAGAAGCCAATATCGAAGAAGTGATCAAAGAGATCCGCTTAAGCCTTTTAGAGGCCGACGTAAACTTCAAGGTCGTTAAAAGTTTCATCGACAAAGTAAAAGCCAAGGCCTTAGGCCAAGACGTTTTGACCAATGTAAACCCAGGTCAAATGTTCGTTAAGATCGTTCACGAAGAACTCGTCAGTGTTCTGGGCGGCGGCGCCGTTGACGTAAACGTTCGTGAAAATCCAAGTGTGATTTTCATGGTGGGTTTGCAGGGGGCGGGTAAAACCACTTCTTCTGCAAAATTAGCTCTGTATATTCGCCAAAAGCTAGGAAAAAAACCGGGACTTGTGCCAGCGGATATCTATCGACCGGCAGCAGTTGAGCAGTTGCAAACCTTGGGACGCCAGAACAATGTTCCAACCTTTCCGACAGAGCCAGGAATGAAGCCTGAGGAAATTTTAGAAAAAGCCAAGACTTGGGCCCGTGACAATATTATTGATGTTGTCATCGTGGATACCGCAGGCCGTTTGCAAATTGACGATGAACTTATGGGAGAGCTTGGCCGTCTTAAAGAAATCTGGGCGCCACAAGAAATTCTATTAGTCGCCGATGCGATGCTGGGACAGCAGTCCGTAAACGTCGCAGAGGGTTTCCACAAGCGTTTGTCGTTAACCGGCTTGGTGCTAACTAAGGTAGACGGCGACGCGCGTGGTGGCGCGGCCTTGTCGATTCGCGACGTCACAGGAATCCCGATTAAATTCCTCGGGGTCGGCGAAAAGGTCAACGCACTCGAAGTCTTTCATCCCGATCGTTTGGCGGGCCGAATTTTAGATATGGGCGACGTGCTGTCCCTGGTTGAAAAAGCTCAAGAAGTCATCGACGAAAAGTCAGCGATCGCATCAGCTAAAAAGATGATGAAGAATGAGTTCACTCTTGAGGACTTTTTAACTCAGATTCAGCAGCTTAAAAAAATGGGTGGTTTTGAATCTATTTTGAAGTTTTTACCCGGCATGGGGGACCTGTCGAAGCAGATGAAAAACATGACTCCGCCGGATGCTGAAATGAAAAAAATTGAAGCGATTATTCACTCCATGACCATTCAAGAACGAAATAACCATAAGATACTTAATGCATCGCGTCGCATACGTATTGCAAAGGGGAGTGGCACTCAGGTTCAGGACGTGAACAAGCTGGTAAAGCAGTTTGAGGAGGCGAAAAAAATGATGAGTGGGATGATGAAGATGGGAATGGGGCGCGGGGGAATGAAGTTCCCTTTTTAAAAGCTTGATATTTAATTCTTAACAAAGTACACACTTGGACTTACGGTTTTTGAAACAAGAGGTTTAGAAAATGGCAGTTGTAATTCGTTTGGCTCGTATGGGCGCTAAGCATGAACCTAAATACCGCATCACAGTTGCGGATTCTCGTCGTTATGTGACAGGTAAATTCCTAGAAATTCTTGGAACTTACATCCCGTCACCTAAAGGTAACGATAAAAAAGTAGTTCTTGATCTAGCTAAGACAGAAGAGTGGATCAAAAAAGGCGCACAGCCTTCAGATCGTGTTAAACACGTTATTAAATTGGCTCAAGCCAAATAATTTGTTGGCATCTGGCTCACATTCGAGAGAATATGGGCTATGACACTATCTGTTGGGGGTATGTATGGATAGCTTGAAAGACCTCGTAGAATTTATGGCGAAGTCTCTCGTGGATAATCCTGAGAGCGTGGAAGTGGATGAGATCCCTGGCCAGCAGACTACATTGCTTGCGCTGAAGGTTGATAAAGAAGACCTTGGTAAAGTTATTGGTAAGCAAGGCAAGACTGCAGCCGCAATGAGAACTATCATTCGTGCAGCGGGAACAAAGCTGAACAAGCGTTATCACCTCGACATCGTAGAATAAACGGTTGAGTTGGTGGTCGGACGAAAACGAGCTGGAAAACGACTTTGATCAGTCATTTGAGCTTAAAGTCGGTCTAAAATTTAGATTCTCAAAAAAGAGGTTGGAAACAGCCTCTTTTTTTATTTTTGGGCTCTCTAAAAGTAATCAGAGCAGATAAGTTTTTTAAATTGCACAGGAAAACGTGCGTCCTGCTGGGATTGTGATAATACCAGGAGCGAAAAACTGAAGCTGAATGCACCCTCATAAAGTCAGCGGGCCGGGTTCTTAACACAATCCGAGATATTCAGAGGCCAGGGGGCAGATCTTCCATTTTGGAAAGATCAATTCTTCCGAGTAAGGAAGTAGGAGCAAGTATATGAAGGCAGTTGGTAAAATCAGAGAAGCACACGGACTTAAAGGAGATCTTTACGTATTGATTTTCTCTGGTGATATTTCCTGGGTTAAAAAATTAAAGAACTTCGGTTTAAAGAATAAAAATTCTGAAAATATCGAAAACTTTGAAGTCGAGCGTATCAAACCTTTTAAGAAAGGGTTCATCGTTAAGGCTAAAGGCATTGATGATCGCACGGCTGCTGAGGGCCTTGAGCATTGTGAATTTCTGATCGCAGAAGATCTTTTGGTCTCTAAAGAGGGTGAAACCATCTACTTATCAGAGATTCTTAATTTTAAGCTTAAGAACCCAGCCCAAGATCTATTAGGTCAAGTTGTTGCATTTTCCACAAACGGTGCGCAAGACCTTTTGGTCATCCAAACATCTGATAAAAAGGTTGAAGTTCCTTTTGTTGAAGACTTCATTAAAAAAATCGACTTCAAGCATGAAACTCTGGTGATGGATTTGCCAGAAGGTCTTTTTGATCTCGAGAATGCCGAGTAATGCTGCATATTGATGTGATCACTCTTTTCCCGGAAATGATCGAGAACGCCGCAAGTTTTGGTGTTCTGGGGCAGGGATTAAAAGAAGGTCACCTCAAAATTTCTGCGCACACGCCGCGCGACTTTTCTAGTGACCGCCACCGCACCGTTGATGATCGTCCTTTTGGGGGCGGCGATGGAATGGTGTTATTAGCGGAGACCTTAGAAAAAACCATCCTCAGTGTGAAACATAATTCTTCTCGTGTGATCTATCTGTCCCCGCAAGGCAAAATCCTCACTGACAAAAAGGCTCGGGAATTGGCCACTGAGGAGCATTTGGTTTTTATTTGTGGTCGTTACGGCGGCATTGATCAGCGAATAGTCAATGCCCATGTCGATGAAGAGCTTTCGATCGGTGACTATGTTCTTTCAGGTGGCGAGCTCGGGGCCCTAGTGGCTATTGATGCGCTCTCACGCTTCATCCCTGGGGTTTTAGGTCACGAAGAGTCTGCCAATAAGGATAGCTTCGCTGAAGGGCTCTTAGAGCAGCCTCACTTCACGAAGCCTCGCGAGTTCTCTGGCAAAGAAGTGCCGGCTGTTTTGCTCAGTGGTCATCATCTGCGTATAGAAGAATGGAAGAAAAAGGTTTCAGCATTGGTGACCTTGCAAAAGAGACCCGATCTCTTTGGGGTGTATATCCTGGATGAGACGGAAAAGTATCAATCGTTGAAAAAGAAAAAAGCTAAGGCACCCATAGTGGAGCTTAAAGAATTTTGGTCAGAGTTGTCTTTTCAAGACAAAGAAGTTTTGGGCTTGTCCAGTCTGACCGAAGGGGATTTTAATGTCTGAGGTTTATGTTCCGCGCCTGGCTATCGGCCTCGTTCATTATCCTATCTATGATCGCACCCGGAAAACGGTAGCGACAAATGTTACCAACTTCGATATCCATGACATTGCTCGGGCTGCGACGGTTTATGGGGTGGAAAAATATTACATAATTCATCCGATGAAGGAACAGTTGATGTTCGTGGGTCGTGTTTTAGATCACTGGCGCACGGGCCAGGGGGCTAAATTCAATCCAAAACGTAAAACAGCCCTGAATCCGGTTAAAACGGCCTCTAGTATCGCCGAAGCAGTGGCAGACTGGGGAGTCCCTGAGTGCATGACGGTCGCAACATCCGCTCGAAATGAAGAAGGTTTGCAAAAGTACTCATTTGCTGAGCTGCGTAACGAAATGCATGTGGCACATAAGCCCGTTTTTATGTTATTTGGTACTGGATTCGGAATGACAGAGGAGGCTTTAAAGTCCTGCACAGGGGTTTTAGAGAGTATCCGAGGGGCACCGCCTGCTGATTACCGCCATCTTTCAGTGAGATCGGCTGTAAGTATCTGTCTTGACCGAGTTATGGGTCCATGGTAGACCCTTGTTTTACTTTTGAATAAATCGACTGTGCTATAAGGACTAAAGCAATGGCTAAAGCTACTAAAGAAACAAATCTTGTTCGTCGCGTAAGTGTTAAACCTGCAAACAAAAACATCCAGGAATTTAGTTCTGGTGACACTGTTAACGTTTATGTAAAAGTAAAAGAGGGTGAGAAAGAACGCATCCAGCTTTACAAAGGCATCGTGATTCGCCTTCAAGGTTCTGGCGCTGTCAGATCTTTCACTGTTCGTAAAATTTCTGCGGGTGTTGGCGTTGAAAGAACTTTCCCGTTCTCTAGCCCAGCTATTGATAAGGTTGAAGTTGTGACAACTGGTAAAGTTCGTCGCTCTAAACTTTACTTCCTTCGTGGATTATCTGGTAAAGCTGCTAAGATTGAATCTGAATTGGTTCAACCTATGGCAAAGACTGCAGCTGCTGCAGCAGAGTAGTTTTTAAGATTAGATTTTAAGTTTTTTAAGAAGACCTAGGTAAAACCTGGGTCTTTTTTTGTTTGTGCAGGAGTGGGGGAGAGGTTTTTACAGCTGTCGGTTGCAAATAACGAGTTGTGGCCATCCTGAGCGGCCTTTCTGATGGGCCTCGTGTCCATCAGAGCCAAGCATCTACTTGTTCAGCAAAAAACCAAAGTACTTTGCTAAGACCGCCACGATGGCGGTCTTACAGCTTTCCACGGATAGAGGAAGTCCGCAAAACTGTCACAGCAGTTTAAAAAAACAGAACGCACTCAAACCCCCAACTTAAAAGAAACTCCTACCGCAAAGCATTTCTCTAGACGGACCACATCCCCCGCATTACCTTTCCTCCCTATGGCAAAAAAAATCGCAGCAGAGTTTCCTAAAATTGAATGGCGTGAATTTTCACCGTCCCCCATTATTGGAGTGGATGAAGTAGGACGCGGTTGCTTAGCGGGGCCCGTTTATGCAGCGGCTGTGATTTTTAGATCAGACGAGTTGGCCGACCTGGTGACTGATTCCAAGCTTATATCCGAAAAGCGTCGCGACGAACTGGCAGAGCAAATCCTCGCGCATCATCACGTGGGCATCGGTCATGCAACTGTTGAAGAAATTGATGAGATCAATATTTTAAATGCTTCGTTACTTGCTATGAAAAGAGCCGTTGAAGCACTGGGCGTTAAGACGGGGCATGTGTTGGTCGACGGGAATAAAAAAATTCCGAACTTACTCGGCTTTCAACAAACAACAGTGGTGAAAGGGGACTTGCGAGTCGCTCCTATCTCTGCTGCGTCGATTGTTGCAAAGGTCACGCGCGATCGATTGATGAAAGAATTGGGAGCCCAATTTCCACATTATGGATTCGAACTTCACAAAGGGTATTCGACCCCCGTACATAAAGAAAGCATCGTGCAAAATGGGCCTTGCATCTGGCACCGTCGCACATTTGCCGGTGTCAAAGAGTACGTCTCCTAGTACCTCGGCCAAGCGGCCGTACTGGGCGCATCAGCGGGGCCTCGAAGCCGAGTTTTCTGTTATTCAATTTTTCCAAAAAAAATCTTATCATTTGTTGCAACAAAGATTGAAGACTCCCTATGCGGAAGTTGACTTGCTATTTATGTCTCCCGGCGGATATTTGTTGATGGTGGAAGTAAAGTCCGTAAGTTCCGAAGCCTTTATCCAGCATCGGATCAGTCGCCGACAAAAAGTACGTTTGTTGAGAGCTGTGCAGTTTCTAGCGGCGCAATTTGACAAGCTCGTTGCGGTCCACTGGGCTTTTGTCAGCCCCGGGGGCGAAATCACACTTATCGAAGACATCAGTGGTTGACGAATCTTTAAAATTTACGCGCAATAGAAGTATGAAACGAACAATCTCAATCATCATTTTATGTTCCTTGTTTTCATCCTTTGGCCAAGCGGCAAACCTGAGAGGTTTTTTAAAGGCCTGTGCCTGGGGTACGGTCGGAGGTGCTGCCGCGGGGGTTGTGAGTTTAGCCTTTGCCGACAAACCGAATGAGAGTTGGAATAATGTTGCTAAGGGAGCTTCTTTGGGGCTTTACGCGGGCATTGCCTACGGGGTGCTAGAAGCCAATCGTCCTGAGGTGACAACCATTCAGGCACCTGAATACACGGTGACACCGCAATTTAATAAGGGTGCTATTGAGGGTATTCAGTTTAGCAGTTTGGTGTATCGGTTTTAACTTTTTCTAGAATCCGAATTGATCTAGAGCTTCCGGTGGCATTGGCGGCTTGACGACTCCATCAAAGTTGAATTCAAAATTCAAACGGAAGTTCTGATCACCACCCGTGATTTGATCCTGGATCGCCGTGATCATCCAACATTCCCCGGGTGGTTTAAACTGCGCGATATAGGCCCACGATTTAATTTTGTCGCGACTTTGCTCTTCTGCCCGAGCATCGTAAACAAAGCGTCCCATAAGATTCAAATAACTCGAAACAAATCCCGCCGCAAGGGTATAGGTTTCGCTGAGTGAGTCGAGATTCACTTCTTGTCCGGGAGTGATGGCGTAATTGCGGTTAACTTGAATTTGACCGAAATGTCCTTTTTTATTAAGGACTCTTACGCGTGAAGACGTATTGGTAAGGTTCTCTTTCGGATAATAATTAAATGTCGAATAGGTTTGAAAGTGATCCAAACGCACATCTAAGATCGTTACGATATCGGACCAGGGTTTTCCTTTGTTTATATTTTCTTGGGCGGCATCATAGGATTGTGCAATTTTAAGGGATGCAATTTGCCGATAATCCGGGCGATCACCGATCCATCTTTTTTCAACAAGGCGATTAACAAGTCCAAGGGTGACTCGTTTGCGATCGTAGATTCGATCGTTGTAGTCAAATTGCAATCCATAGGGGCTTCCTGTATCACCGTCACTAATACTGTCTCGAGGAGAATAAGGTGCATTGTCAATTTGACCTGTACCAAAGAAAGGGTGGTTGTCAGCTTGAACCCACGGAATGTTTGTAAATGAAACTTCGGGAACGACTTCATGTTTATATCGAGTCGCTTTCGTATTGATCGTGTCACCGTAAATTCGGCTAAAGTTCATTTTGGCTAGAATCTCGCCTCTGATAAATCGACGAACATAGTTTCTCTCTTCCCCGGCATTAAACGAATAATGTGTTTCGCGGAAACCCACTTTAGGAATGATGTCGACGCCGTCGCCAATTTTCACGGGATAGTAAACGGTGGGTATAAACTCTAAACGTTGTCCAGTACGTAAAAGGTCGATACTGGGGTCGTAGCTGCCATCATAAATTCGTTTACAATGAGGTTTATCTTCCCATTTTGGATCGTTTCCACAAGTATTTTTAATATATCGAATATCGGTATCTGAAATTTTATCCGCGATGAGGTCGTCATAGGCATTCCCGGATCTTGTAAAGTTTGTGTAATCGAGGTCAATTGAGTAAATAAAATTTGAGGACCCAATATTTTTTTGAGCTTGCGAAAATTTCAGTTCGGGAAGGCGATGAACAGCATCCGAATTTCCCGAAAGAGGATCTGCATGGAGCATATTTACATAATAAGATGAATCCACGCTGTAATGCTGGTCCTTCGTGTTTTTTGTAAAAGACATGCGATTTTCCATTGCAGAGTCGCCATAGTTCAAAGTCTCTCGGGGAAAGTCTTTCGAGTACTGGAGGTCGCTAGCGAGATTGAGTTGAGATCGATGTATTATTTCATCCGGCATTTCAAAAAAGTGCTCGTACCGCATAAACCATCTATCGATAGGTTTGCCTTTATCATTGGGTGTGCGGAAGTCGTTAAAGCGAGAGTCCTCAGCGAAAGCCTTGTCGTGAATATTTGCAAAATTAAGATCACCGCCGCTGACTTCGTCTAGAACATACCGATATTCAGTGGTCGCTTTGAGGCCCCTTTTTTCGTAGTTCGTTAGAGTGATCGTCGCGTCCGTATTTCGAGATATCGCCCAGAAGTAGGGCATAGAGAACGCGAATCCCCCGTTGCTTGAATTTTCAAAAGCGGGAGTCAAAAGACCGGATTGCCGTTCGCTTTTTAGTGGCACAACGAGGTAGGGGAGCCAAAGAACAGGGACATCCCAAAAACGAATGATGGCGTTTTTGATATAGGCATAGCCGCCCATTTGGGCGCGAACGGAGCTTCCGCCAAAACTCCAGGAAGCGGGGCAATTTGTACAGGCGGTGTAATCTGCATCTGCAACGATGAATTCAGAGTCGCCGACTTTTTCTAGCGTTGAGCCAGAAAATACCACGGGGCCGGATCGAACGGAGCCGTTGTAGATCACGCCCGTATTGGATTCGTAATCGAGAAAAACGCGATCTCCTTGGATGGTATTCGTTGCCCCCACGATTTCAGCATTTCCGTAGAGTTCAATTTGTTTTACGCGCAAACGAATTCGCGCTTTTTGAGCTCGAATATGCTGACCTTTATAGATAATCTGAATATTGCCTTCTAGCTCGACCAGCTCTTTTTCATTATCGCGGAACATGCTATCCGCATTGATGAGAATATCCTGGATCTTAGCGGTCGCTTCCGCCGCTAGTGACGCAAAGGGAGCCCCTAGGAATGCCATTAAAATGAAAATCACGCTGAGTCTAAATTTTAACACCGAGTTAGTGTAGGAAGCCACTCTACGTTTGTCGAGGCTTAAAAACCTCGCCATTTTTTGGACTCAAAACGTCACAAATTAGACCGACAAGGTAAGGACGTCCCATGATTGGGTGGAGGATTTCTAATATGGATTTAAAGCTTGTACTGGATGGTGAAATTACCGTGGTTTCGCTCAGTGGAAAGATTGAAGTAGAGAAGGCTCAGGCCTTTAAAGCAGCTTGTTTGCGTAGTTTTGCGAACAGGAAAGTTGTTTTTTGCATGAAAAAGCTAAATTTTGTTGGCTCTTCCGGGATTCAGAGTTTTTTTGGTGTGCTAAACGACCTCAACTCGTCGAATAAATTGAATGTTAAAATTGCTGGTCTGAATCAAGACTTTGCTAGATTGTATCAATTTGCCGACTGCTCTCATCTTGAGTTGCATGAGAGCATCGAGGGGGCAATTCAAAGCTTTTGAAGAGAGCTTTCAGACTCTTCGCTGCGGCGGAAAGTGCTGAGTTTTTGACTTAATTCAAGATTCAATCTTTCAAGGGCAGCAGTCGCTGCCTTTAGCTTTTCATTTTCTTCATTTTTGGCATTCCACATATATCGCAGGCTTTCAAGTTGCTCTTGAAGCTGGTATTTTTCTTTTTCAAGGGTCTGCGCACGGCTTTGATCTTCGACAACACGAATTTGTAAGTCCGCATGCTCCACGCCGAGCTTTTGATTTTGTTTTGAAAGCTCCTGCATGCGTTCAGAAGTGTTCTGTAAATCTCGCTCAAGGCGTTCACGCATGCTGTCTTTTGACCGACGCAGAGCTACAAGTTCATTCTCCAAGGCATCTTGGCGTTCCAAAGAGGCATGAAGCTTGAGGGCCTTCGTTTCGAGTTCCTCTTGGATGCGAGTCATATGGGTAAGGTCTTGGCTCATTCTTGAAATTTGAGCCTCATAATACTCAACAAGTTCTTTAGATTTCGCCGTTTGGACTTCGACCTGATAAACTGAATTTTTAGTCACTTCGATCATCTGGTGACGTAAGTCCCGGAGTTGAGCCTCGCGATTTGATAAAAGAGATTCGGTTTCTTGCAGCTTCAATTCTTGAGTGCGAGAGAATTCTTTTAGCTGTGCGACGTAGGGGCGAACTTGAGTTTTTACTTTTTCGTGATATCTCAAGTGACGGCTGAGCTCGCTTGCTAAAGTTTGCGTTTTTTCCTGAAGGGCTCGAGCCTTTTC
>JBBKWD010000130.1:0-18499 GCA_037968775.1 Bdellovibrio sp. | reverse complement strand
AAGTGCCACAACTCAAAGTGCCACAACTCAAAGTGCCACCGATGAAAGTGGTGGAGAGGGCAGGATTCGAACCTGCGAAGGCAGAGCCAGAAGATTTACAGTCTTCCCCCGTTGGCCACTTGGGTACCTCTCCGCTCAAGCCTGAAGCTCAAAACAAAAAACGAGTCGCGGTTCGCCTCGAATTTCGTTCCCTCGGATCGGCTCTCCTTTGAGAGAAAGCCATTTTCTCAGACAAACATAAATATGTTCATATGAAAAAATGGAGCTGGTTATGGGACTCGAACCCGCAACCTGCTGATTACAAATCAGCTGCTCTACCAATTGAGCTAAACCAGCATCACTGAGACAACCGAAGTGTTATATTGGAAAGGATCTACATCCGTCAAAGAGATTTTACTCGTCAGGTCGTGATTTTTTTGAGTTTGCACGCAGCGCGTGCTGACGCAGAGATTCGCCAAGGGCCATTGCCGTTGCGACCGATGCGTTATAACTCGCCGAACTGCTCGCCTGAGGAATATATGCCAACTCGTCACAAAGACGCTCGGTCGTCACACGCATTCCCTTTTCCTCTGAGCCGATCGCCCAAACGACCTTCTCTGGAAGATCCAATTCATAGATAGATTTGGTTCCGCGCGGGCTCAGGCCATAGATCCAATAGCCCATTTCCTTGAGTGCTTCTGCATGGTTGGCGAAGTTCGTCGTTTCCAAAACCGGAACATGTTCAACCCCACCACAAGCCACTTTATGAACTGTCGGCGTCAAACCAACGGCGCGATCACCGGGAATAAAGGCGCCATGCACACCCGTTAACCAAGAGGTTCTTAAGATCGCACCTAAATTATGAGGATCTTCAATCCCGTCCAAAATAAGAACGACTGACTTTTCTAAATTTTTTAGCTTATCCACGTCAAAGGTCGGGGCGCTTTCTAAAAATAAAGCGGCACCTTGATGGGAAGGACCAAATTTATCGATCACTCCCTCGGGTTTTACTTCGGGCTGAACGCGGTGTTTTTTCGCGAGCTCTTCCATGTCGCTGAGATCTTTAGAGCTCTCCCAGCCAGAGCGCAACCACATGCCTTTGACTTGGCGTCCGTGAATTTTAAGCGCTTCGACAATCGCATGGGTGCCGATCACGACTCTCCACTCTCGAGGAATGGCATTTTCAGAGCGAGAACTGGCGTTTCTTCCGCCTGAAGCTGGAGTGTTTCGACCACCAGATGCAGACGCGCTTCGCCCGCCCGAAGACTGAGCGTTACGCCCCCCAGAGGTCGGAGCACCTTTACCCTTTGACGGAGGTGTATTGCGAGAGTTGGGAGCAGACTTTTTTTGCGGGCGGAAATTATTATTTTTCTTCATACATTGCCATTGCGAAATCGGTTGCAGTTTCCTTGATATCTTTTGCCTCAAGGATCGGACGACCAACCACGAGGGCCGAAGCACCTAATCGCAGAGCCTCTTTCGGATCCATGATTCGCTTTTGATCGCCAGAGTCTTGCATACTAAAGCGAATTCCCGGCGTGACAAGATAGAGACCGCGATTTTGTAAAAGGTCCAATTCATGTGGAGAGCAAACCACTCCTGTAAGACCAGAATCCTGAACCAGAGACACCAAATCCGTGACATGTTGAGCGATCGGCTGAGGATTCATGTTCTGAGGCAGAGACTGTTGATCCCACGAAGTTAAAATCGTCACACACAGAATTTTGAAAGGACGAATGGCACTGAGTTCCTTTTCAACAAGAGCCAATCTTGAAAGGGCTTCCTTACCACTGAGGGCATGGACTGTGACAAGTGATGCCCCCGCCTCAAAACTGGCTCGCACAGCGGATTCCATTGTGGAGGGAATATCGAAATGTTTATTATCCAAAAATACCGGGCCCCGTTGGACGATCTCTTTGACGAATTCCATTCCATAGCGAAGACACAGGCGAGGACCTAGCTTAAAACCGCCAACGATTTCAGACAGATCATCCGCCAGGCGCAAAGCCTTGTCGCGAGTATCCACGTCCAAGGCCAAAATAAGGGGGTTTTTCATGGGCTGCGCGCGAAGGTTTTTTCTCATCTACTCACCTGTCATTTTACCTGACGTTTCATCTCTAAGTTTGAGCCTCTCGGAACAATCACCAATTGGCTTCTATTTCCTGGACTATTTGAAGTTCTTTTTAAACCCCTGCCAGCAGTCTTGATAGTCGGTTTGTAGAAAGCCTTTTTGAGTCGCAAGATCCGTCAGCAAATAAGGACTGCGGGACTCAAACATGAAGGCCATCGTGTTTTCAATTTTTTGCGGTTTTAAATCAGCAACACTGGCTTTTTCATAACTTTCAACGTCGGGACCGTGAGCCGAATAGAAATTATGCAAACTACCGCCCCCAGGCACAAAGCCCCCTGCGGTTTTGGCGTCGTATTCGCCGTAAATCAAACCCATATATTCACTCATGCAATTGCGGTGGAAATAAGGGGGGCGGAAGGTGTGTTCTGCAACCATCCAACGTGGTGGGAATATCGCGAAATCAATATTGGCTGTCCCCGGCACTTCACTCGGCGATGTGAGCACCGTGAAGATAGAAGGATCTGGATGGTCAAAACTCACGGAGTTAATCGTGTTGAATTTTCTGAGATCGTACTTATACGGCACATAGTTTCCATGCCAAGCAACGACGTCCAAGGGAGAATGCGCGAGTTCCGCACTCCAAAGCTCTCCGCCGAATTTCCCAACGAGTTCGAATTTACCTTCAAGATCTTCGAAGGCTGCAACCGGAGCTTGGAAGTGCCGCGCGTGAGCCAGGCCATTTGCTCCGATGGGGCCTAAATCTGGCAAACGGAAGGGCTGACCGAAGTTTTCGCCAACATAGCCGGTACACAAGGTATTTTCGAGAGGGTTCATCTGGAATTTCATCCCTCGAGGAATCAGAACAATTTCACCGGGCTCGGCCTCAAGAGTGCCGAGTTCGGTTTTAACTTGAATTTTTCCTGACTGCAATACGATCAAAAACTCCCCATCTGCATTCATAAAATAACGAGACTTCATGGGTTCGTTGAATGAGTAAAGATGAACATAGAGGCCCGAGTGCTGTATCACAGATCCTGCTCCACACAGCGTGCGCATTCCTGCGACAAAGTCTTGTCTATCCAAAGAAGAAGGCAATGGATTCCAGCGCATTTGATTCGGGTTCATTTGCTGAGGCTTGAGGAAAGTTTTGCTGGTGAGGTCTTTTAGGGGGACAAAAGCCTTATGTTTCACAGATGGATGGATGCGATAAAGCCAAGAATACAAGTTACTTGCCCGAGGAGCCGTGAAGGCGGAGCCACTGAGCTGCTCTGGATAAAGCCCTAAAGGAGCTTTTTGCGGAGAGTTTTGATCCAGCGGTAATGCGTGAGGACGCGCTTCAGAGGAAAAGTGATTTCCGAATCCGGATTGATACTGTGTTTTCATAGCAAAAGCTAATCAGCTTTTGGGGGCTTTAGTCAATCTGGGAGTCAGGTTTCCGCCACTAGGCGTGTCGTCTGCTATTTTTTCATCGCCATGAGGACCAAATCACGCATCGGACTTTCCTCGAGTGTGACTTTAAGGCTGCCGAGATAGCGATTATCGACAATCTTGATTTCATAAACGCCGCTCCCAAGTTTTTGAGTAAACCGGAAGGAGCCATCGCCCTCTGTACTAAGCCTTGAGATTTCTATCCATTTTTGATCGGGTAGTTTTTTGAGCAAAGCTATTTGAAGATTCTTGATCGGAGTTGGTACATCATTTCGGAGAAAAACCTTGCCTTCGATGGCAGATTGAGACGACTGGGACATTGCTGCTTGCGTACCCTGAATATCAGCAACATTTCCCATCGGATAAACTGGCAATGTGGATCGCGAATTCACGGCCTTATCCGTAGAATAGCAGGCGCCTAAAATAGAAAATATAAGTGCAAGAAAAATATATTTTTGTTTCATAAATATATTTGGTCTTTCGGTGCATCAAAAGTCAACGCCGCTACGCCTCTTTGACTGGCCAGCTCAAATAAAATGCGGCTTCACCAAAATAATTATTTAATGTTTCTGCTTCACCTTGTTCAGAGGGGGATGGGTAGCCCCTCCTTTCAAAAAAAAGTCCTACCGATCCACCACCGCGATCAACGTTTTCCATTTTATAGAACGAATAATTTGTCCTCGGCGATCGCGAGAAACAGTTCCGGCTCCACCGATAGCGGGCACAAGACCTTTCCCTTCTTTTAAAATTTTGTTGTAGACGTACTCTGCATTTTCCTTTTTTAAACGCACACACCCGCCGGAAGCCCGAGTACCGAGCTCTTTATAGTAGTATGGCGTCGTGGCATGGATAGCTATCCCTCCATTAAAAAAGACTGCAAATTCCATATCTGTTTGCCAGGTTTTTGAATAGTGACTTCTTGTGATCGTTTTTGGTTGAAACCATCCCAACGGAGTGACTGAAAAATATCGACGCCCACTTTTCGCGACTTCTTGCCTTTCTCTCCCCGTTGATATGGGCCATTCGTTGGAGACAACGCCATTTTCATAGACACGCATAGTTTGGGCACCCGGGCCTTCGGAGTTTTTATTTATCACTAAAACCAGAGCGTATTCGCTGAACACGTTGATTCCTTCGAAGTGATAAAGATCATCAAGGCTGTTGATACGAATGGACATCTCCGTTCGCGGCTGACCTACTTCAGCCGCAAGCTCATCGGGCGACATCAGATCATCCAAATTCGCCTTGAGGTCTGCTTCCTTTGCAAATCCCGTGAGACTGATAAAAGTTAACACAATGAGCCCACCGAGAGCTGATTTCATGATGACTCCTTTATTTTTAGATTTCCCACGGTCCTTTCTGCCCCCCAATGGGTCAAGCCCGACAGTTCCATCGTGACGGATAACATCTCCTGGAGTACGGACTTCCTTTTGGTAGCGATGGTGCGGCAAAAAATTGGACGCGCGCTCTATTCGGTTCACAGAGCTTCTTGTAAGAAATTGCGCGGTGCTGCTACCAAAAGGAAGTCCGTACCTTTAGAAAACTTGTATGACTGAACTTGAGATTGTGGACACGGTTGTTGGTACGGGAAAAGAAACTGTTAAAGGGGCTTTGCTCTTTGTACAGTATGAAGGATTTTTGGAGAATGGGACGAAATTTGATTCCTCTTTTGATCACGGACGCCCCTTTCAATTTGTCATTGGCTCTGGGCGAGTTATCAAGGGCTGGGACCGAGGACTTATCGGAATGCGCGAGGGTGGGAAACGCACTTTGCATGTTCCCGCAGCTTTGGCATACGGCGAGCGCCAAGTTGGTAAATTCATTTCGCCGAATTCAAATTTAATCTTTTATGTGGAGCTTCTGGAGGTCCGCCCACGGGAGTAGGGCGAATATCGGACACCGCCGAGCCGCCGATAAATTACGCGGCGCTGCCACCAAAAGGAAGTCCGTACCCTTAGTAAAAACAGCTTCCGCTAGTACGCCTTAGCAAAAAGAACCCATTTCGTTGCTGGCTTTCCAGAGAATATGCAATTGCCCTGGATAGGCTCCTGCTCTAACGGAATACAACGAGGAGTGACCTTCAATTTCACCAAAAGCTCATGCCCGACGCCCTCTTCACACCATGGTGATAGCGCAAATCCTGGAGCCGCTGATTCATCACCTTTAAAGTAGGCTTCAAATTCACTTAACGAAGTGATCTTTTTAATATTGTCATCGCGGAATTTTTTGGCTCTTTCGAAAAGACCGTCTTGGATTTCTTGCAAAGTCGTAGCAATTCCTGCAACAAAAGTATCTTTGGCCTGACCCGCTTTTTCTTTCGGACCATGATCACGTCGGCCGACGAAGACTTCACCTTTCGCCATGTCACGAGGACCAACTTCTACGCGCACAGGAACCCCCTGCTTGATGTATTGCCATGCTTTGTCGCCACCGCGCATATCACGATCGTCGACTTTTACACGAATGCCACCGCCATTATAATTCTGTGCTTTCAGCTCTTTCGCCAAGGCGTTGACGTACTCTAGAACCTGGACTTTTTCTTCTTCTTTGCGGTAGATCGGGATGATCACGACATGCAAAGGAGCAATTTTTGGAGGAACGACGAAACCATTATCATCACTATGGGTCATGATTAGTCCCCCGATCAGGCGAGTGGAAACTCCCCAAGATGTGGTCCATGCGACTTCTTCTTTCCCCTCTGCGCTGAGATACTTGATGCCTGAAGCTTTTGCAAAGTTTTGCCCTAAAAAGTGCGATGTTCCCGCTTGCAAGGCCTTGCGATCTTGCATCATTGCTTCGATGGTATAGGTATCGACCGCACCCGGGAATCTTTCGTCTGAGGTCTTCATGCCTTTAATTACAGGCATCGCCATGTATTGCTCTGCAAAGTCCGAATAAATATCCAACATTTGCAAAGTTTCCGTTTGCGCCTCTTGATTTGTGGCATGCACGGTATGGCCTTCTTGCCATAAAAACTCTGCTGTTCTTAAGAACATGCGCGTGCGCATTTCCCAGCGCATGACGTTGCACCACTGGTTTATCAGAACTGGCAAATCGCGATAAGACTTCACCCATTTTGCAAACTGATGACCGATAATGGTTTCGCTCGTAGGGCGAATGATCAACGGCTCTTCAAGTAAACCATCTGGAACAAGCTTACCGTTTCCATCGCTTTTAAGACGGTGATGAGTGACAACAGCGCACTCTTTAGCAAAACCCTCGACGTGAGCGGCTTCTTTTTCCAAAAAGCTTAAAGGAATTAAAAGAGGGAAATAAGCGTTCAGATGACCCGTATCTTTAAACATGCGATCTAAAACGGCTTGCATGTTTTCCCAAACAGCATAACCCCAAGGCTTAATAACCATACAGCCTCTGACCGGAGAATTTTCTGCCATGTCAGCAGCCGTGATGACCTGTTGGTACCACTCAGGATAGTTTTCGGAACGGGTTGGTGTAATCGCTGTATCTGCCATATTTTTATCTTTCCAAGTTGTTCTTAAAAATCATTTTCAATTTTAAAATTCAAAATACCTTGTCACGGTCCGGTCAATTGTAACCGCCGTTGAACAAGGCCCCATCGCCTGCCAATTAATTATCTTTAGTATCGATTCCGTAGGCTTTGATTTTTCTGTGCAAATAACTGCGCTCCAAACCAATGACCTCGGCCGTACGACTGATATTTCCACTGTTTTCGGAAATTTTCCGCAAGAGGTATTCTTTTTCAAACTGCGCTCGGGCCTCTCTGAAGGTCGAGAGCATATCTTTATCCATGCCAGCCTCATCCGCCTTGCCTACTAAGCCCGCAAAACGCACATCATGCACATCAACGAATTCGCCCGGTGTCAGAATATAAACACGCTCGATAAAGTTTTTCAGTTCTCGCACATTTCCCGGCCACTGATAAGACATCAGAGATTCCATGGCTTGTTCCGAAAGCACTTTTTTCGGATAGCCGCTTTCTCTAGAAACGTTGTCCGAGAAAAATGAAACCAGGACTGCGATATCTTCTGGATGTTCACGGAGTGCCGGGACCTTGAAAGGGATCACATTCAAGCGATAATAGAGGTCTTCTCTAAAACGTCCCTCTTTGACTTCAAGGTCTAAGTCCCGAGAAGACGCCGCAATCACCCGCACATCGTTTTCGACAAGCTGATTGCCGCCCACCCGACTGTATTTTTTGTTCTCGAGGTAAGACAATAACTTCCCTTGAGTCTCTTTGTTCATTTCAGCGATTTCAGCAATATACAAGGTCCCCCCCTGAGCGAGATCGAGTTTGCCTTTTTTGGTGCGATCCACACCAGGCATGGCACCTTTTTCGATGCCAAAAATTTCTCCATCAAGCAGGTCTTCAGGGATACCTCCGGCATTGATTTCAACAAAAGGACGACCGGCGCGAGAGCTCATATAGTGAATGTTTTGGGCAGCTAATTCTTTACCTGTTCCCGCCTCGCCTTGGATTAACACCCAAGAGTTTGTCGGCGCCACACGAGCGATGATTTGTTTTGTCGCCATGATCGCCGGAGCTTCACCAATGAGGGCGATTGATTTACGCAGCTTATTTAGTAAAAGAGATTTTTCGGCCTTTTCCTGCTGGTAACTTAGGATGTTAGAAATCACGATCAAAATTTTATCGGTCGACAAGGGCTTTTCGATAAAATCCCAGGCGCCAAGTTTGGTGGCTTTCACGGCCGTTTCAATAGTTCCGTGACCAGATATCATCACAAACTCAATTTGCGGAAAATCTTTGCGAGCTTGAGTGAGCACTTGAATTCCATCGTATTTTCCTGGCATCCAAATATCCAAAAAAATAATTTCAGGCTGAATGTCTTTCAGTGCTTTGAGTCCGGACTCTCCGTCGTGAGCCACATGAACTTCATGTCCTTCGTCTTTCAAAGAGGCAGAAAGCACATCCCGGATAGGAGCTTCGTCATCGATAATTAAAATTCGTGATGTTAGGTTTGTCATAGTCGCTATTTTTCCTATTTTCCTATTCGCCGCCGGGCTTCCACGCGCCCACTTCATTCACAGGCATTTCAATGACCATCTTCACACCTCGGGGATCATTGGCTGTGGCCCGAATAAACCCATTGTGATCTTCGATGATCCTTTTCACAATAGCTAAGCCTAGCCCAGTTCCGCCCTCTTTAGTAGAGTAGTATGGTTCAAAAATACGACTTCTGTCGGAAGCTGGAATGCCCTCGCCGTTGTCAGACACTGCAAGCCGTAACGTTTTAATATCACTGTCGTATAGAGTCATGATTTCAATCCGCGGCTGTTGCTCTTTAGCAACAGCCGAGACCGCATTATCCACCAGATTTACTAACACTCGCTTCATTTGATCGGGATCAAACTTAAACTCAGGAAGATCTGCATCCAAATTTATTTTGAACTCCACTTGGGGATGGGCCTGGCGATAAAGGCCGAGGGACTCTTCGACCACTGCATTAAAATCCGCCACGACAGGCTTTGCCTGTGGAAGGCGCGCAAAGTTACTGAATTCGTTGACTAGATTTTTTAAACCATCAACTTGTTTCACGATCATGGTCGTGCAATCAGCAAAGGCCGGGTCCGTGATCGTCGCTCCGAACTTTCTTTGCAGGCGCTCTGCGGAAAGTTTAATCGGCGTCAGAGGATTCTTAATTTCATGGGCAATTCGCCGAGCGACCTCGGTCCAAGCCACTGCTCGTTGGGCGCTCAAAATCGGAGTCAAATCGTCAAAGACTAAAACCTTACCGACCTCTAAGCCTTTATCATCTTTTAGAATCGAAAGGTTCATCAACAACGGAACGGCTACGCCATTTACATTTAATCGCAGTTCTTTTTGAATGCTTTCGATCTTGTGATCTTGCATGGACTTTAAAAGCTCTGCAAAAGTTCGGAAGTATTCAAGAGTCAAAAGATCGCGCACGGTGTGACCGATATACTTTTCCGGTTCGATTTTTAGCAATTGAGCCGCATGACGATTGATTGTCGTCACTGTGCCATCTTTAGCCACAGAAATCACACCGGTGTTCACGTTCTTAAGAACTGTATCTGTATAGCGAGCATGCTGATCGAGCTCTTGGAGCGTGTCCTCCAAGGTACTAGTCATCTGATTGAAACTAGAAATCAGGTCATTGATCTCTTCTGATCCCGAACGAATATCCAGCGGCGTGTAGTCCCCTTCAGCAACCCGACGTGTGGCTCGTCCCAATTGCACGATGGGAACGGCCAACTGTTTTGCTAGGTAAAATCCAAACCAGGTGGCAGCCAAAAGGATCACAAAGGTCATAAGGACCAAGATGTACAAATAAATCGATTTTAAGGGGTATTCCAAAGGATTGATATCGCGGAACTCGTCATAGGCGGTGGAGATATCATTCATTTTAGAAATCAAAGACAAGGGCAAAAAGCTAGAAACAACGATGGCACCGCGGTTACTGCCCTCCAGCACCGGTACGATCACTCGCACCAGATTTCCGTCCCCGAACTGATGAATCAAACTGGCTTCGGCCTGCTGGCGAATACCTTTTTGCAAAAACTCAAGAGAGACCGCTGGCACCAGAGGGACATTGTCATCCTCAGCCGCCACGACCACGCGTTTGCCAAAAAGTGATGGATAATACTCCACCGCATCGAGACTGTAGTCCTTACGGAGAACTTCGATTTTCCTTTTTATCTGCGCCGAGGAGTGCATCGGACGGATCGACTCTGCCACCTTATGGGCAAAGTGATAGTTCTTTTTCTTGGCGTTAAAGTAGTAGTCATTTGTGACTTCAATGGAACTTTTGAGTATCCCCGCCATTTTGACACTGAACCACTTATCAAAACTCGAGTTGATATAAAAGACCGAAATGATGAACATCAAAACCGTCGGCACGAAACTGAAGGTCACGAAGGCCGCTATGAGTTTCGCCTTGAGACTGGAACCAAAGATTTTACCTTGGCGTTCAACGAAGACCTTCACGACATTGCGGAAGATCATGAACAGTAACAACAACAATAAAATAATATTAAAATTTACGAGACCGAAAAAGAAAATACTGTGAACGAAAGGTAACTGCTGACTGGTTGCAAAGAGTCGAATCTCAAACCACGTCAGCAGACCGAAAAGAAAGGACACAAATAGGATGATCGAGATCTCTCTTCGGCGCTTTTTAAGCTCCTGAGGACCTGGCTGTTGAAAATCATCTTTGAATGCGTCTTTGTCTATGCTCATTTCTTCTTATTAGTTTTCTTTTTAGCTGGCTTTGCTGCCGCTGTTTTTTTAGCGGAAGCCTTCAGCGCCCCCTTGGAAGCAGTTTTTGCAGCTGCTTTCGTTGGAGCCTTGGCCTTAGTTTGGTTTTTCTCTGCCTTTTCCATTTCCTCAATTTCGCCCATGACTGCCTTCAAAGCTGTTGGGATCTCTTGAGTCAACCCGATCATTTCCATAACAACTTGAGCGGCCTCTTCACCCTTATTACCTTCGCTGCCACCCGCTCTTGCCAGGGCTTGCTCTTCATTCTCTGTGGTCAAGACCGCAAAGCCAATTGGTTTTTTATAATCCAACATCAAACGTGTCACGCCATCTGTCACAGAACTGCAAACATAGTCATAATGAGAAGTTTCACCGCGAATGACCACACCTACTGCCACGACGCCGTCACAGCCCGCTTCTAGGAAAGTTTGACAAGCCAAAGGGATTTCAATCGCACCCGGAACAAGCACAGAAAAAATTTCGACATTGTCGCAATTTTCTAGGTAGCTCAAAGCCCCTTCTTCCAATTTTTCCGTGATCGCATTGTTAAATCTAGCTGTTACTACACCAATTTTAAGTCTTCCCACACATCACCCCTTTAGGTTTTCAATCGCAACGATTTCTACAATTTCAATATCAAAAGCTTTTAGACCCACACGCTTTTCAGGCTTGTTGGTAATCAATCGAATTTTATTCGCCCCGATTTCACGTAAAATCTGGGCTCCGATTCCATAATCCCGCTCATCCATCAACGGAGACTGTGGGCGGATATCTTCAAGTCCCAGCAATACTTGCAATTCCTGAGTCAGGCCTTGAGTACGACTGTTTCCGCGCAATAAAACGAAAGCGCCGGACTCGGCCTTTTGAATCAGTTTAAAACTTTCCAAAACAGAGGATGCTCCTCGCTGTAAAGCGGCCATAAAGTCGCGCGTGAAGTTGTCGACATGAACACGCACCAAGGTCGGCTGATCTTTTTTGATTTCGCCTTTTTGAATAACCAAATGCTCCAGTCCATCCACGGTGCTGCGAAATACGCGAGCGCTCATGTTTTCGCCAAAGGATGCCGGCAACGAAACAGGCTCAAGCTCTTCCACGAGAGTTTCATTCGCCAAACGATAAGCAATCAAGTCCACAATCGTACCGATTTTGATATTATGCTTTTTGGCAAATTCTTTTAGATCCCCGACCCGTGCCATCGTGCCATCGTCATTCATGACTTCACAAATAACGGCAGCCGGATTCAAGCCCGCCATTCGAGCTAAATCAACGCTGGCCTCGGTATGCCCGGCACGCTTCAATACACCGCCTTGCTGAGCGCGAATAGGAAAGATATGCCCTGGCATGTGAATGTCAGAAGCTTTCGCGTGAGGGTTGGCTGCCGCCTTGATTGTGCGAGCCCGGTCCGCTGCGGAAATTCCAGTTGTAATTCCTTCAGAAGCTTCGATGCTGACCATGAAAGCTGTTTTGTTCGGAGCAAAGTTAAGATCGTCACGCACCATTAAAGGCAAATGCAATCGTTCCACCTGTTGGGTCGTCATGCACAAGCAAATCAAACCACGGGCTTCTTTTGCCATAAAATTAATCGCTGGTGCCGTAACGTGTTCGGAAGCTAAAATCAGATCGCCTTCATTTTCACGATCTTCGTCATCTACCAGAATCACCATTTTGCCCGAACGAACGTCGTCGATAATTTCGGGTATACTATTAAACTCCATGTAAATCCTTTCTCAATTCAAGGGACCGCTGAACAGCTCGTGCCATATAGTCAGGCTCCACATTGATTGAATCCCCGGTGTGTAAAACCCCCAGGTTCGTGCGCTTCATCGTTTCTGGAATAAGACAAACAGAGACTTGGTGGCCCGAAACATCGTTGATCGTGAGGCTCACACCATTCAGGGTGATGCTGCCCTTTTTCCAAACATAAGGTAAAATGCTGTCCGCAACCTTCACATCGAGAAAAAAAGATTCGCCTTGAAGATCCGCGCGAGTCACCTCACCTAGGCTGTCCACATGTCCGGTCACCAAGTGACCGTGAATGCGGTCTCCGAAACGAAGGGAGCGCTCTAAATTAATTTTTTTGTTTTGAAAATTTTCAGGCTGCCACTTTAACACACGAATGCTTTCGGCCGCCAAGGCAAAGGTCATACTTTGATCATCAAAGGCCTCAACGGTTAAACAAACACCGTCGCAGGCAATGCTGTCACCCAGTTTTAAGTCATCAAATTCTACGGGTTTTTGGATCTGTATACGATAGGCATTCTCGAGCTCTTGCGAACTCAAAATGGGCATAACGGATTCAACGATTCCTGAAAACATAGGGGCCTCTGCTTGATCGCTGAGACCCTACCTTTTCAAGGGAACTTTGGCAAGAAAAGGCCCTATCTGCGAAAGGGTTTGGAACTATTTTCGGCCACAACTGAGCTACTCTGGCCAGATGAGCCCTCGGAGCCCAAATTGACGGGCTGCACACCGGGTTCTTCAGGGGAAAAATCAGGATCATGGTACTTAAAGAGCTTCACCTTGGCTCCAATAACGGCATTTTCATAGTTATCGGCGATCACTTTACCCCTTGAAACTTCGTCGCCGACCCAATCGATCTGAATTTTCGCGACAGCTTCGCCCGCTGCGGCCCCACCTCCAAGATAGTTGGAACTACAAGGTTCCCCATCCCAGAAGTACTCTTCGTTGTAAACCAGCAGCTCATCGCCGACCTCCAAACCTACATCGACTCCACCGACCACAACTAAATGACCATCTTGATTTGCTAAGACTCGCGTGGACCACTCTTCAGCTTGAAGCTGTTTGCTTAACGAGTCGACAGCTTTGGTCAATGCGGTTTTAGTGACTTTCGCCAAAGGGGTTTCGTAATAGGCACTCGGGCCCGCGGAAATTGTTCCAAAATTCAGGGCAAAGTTTACTTTTGTTTTCGTTTGCTTTGAAGTGATGTTCGCAGCTGCCATCACTTTTGAAGTGAGGGGGCGGAGCGCCCGCATAGACAAATCTAATTGCGCCCACTGAACATTCAGGCCCAAGGAAGTCAGTCCCCCAGTGGAATAAGCTCCAGCCGGGTTAAAGCCAATCGTAACGCCGCCGCCGCCGACAATTTCAAAAGAATTGACCGAGCCGCCGATACGCGCTTGTGGCAAGTTCACCATACACCAAGCATCGCTGGAACTATCTGCCTCTTTGGCTGCGGCACTCACTGTTTTAGAAAAAGCTTTCATCGCAAGCCCATCGGCTTTTGTAAAGTTAAAGAAACCTTCGTCGCCGTCCGCAACTACGACATCTTTCTTAGGCGGTGCGACCAACGGCGCCTGATAGCGAAAGGCAAATTCCTTACTGTCCATTAAAACACTCGTGAGCTGTTGATGGGCAACAACTTCAAAATCAAAAACTTTTCCGTCTGGCAAAAGAATCGGGCTGGAAGTAAGCGAAGAGACTTCCACAATTTTTTTAAGATTACGAACGGGCTTTTGTTCACATTTTTGATTACCCATGGTCATCAGAGCTCCCGCTCCTAATACCAGCACCTTAAAAACTTGGCGCCGATTCTTAAAGATCATATCAAGTCCTTCCCAGACAAAAACTTTCTTTGCACTCGAGGTCAGTATACGGAAGAGAAGGCCTAGACCTTTAGCCAGTGTTAAGCCGCTGATATGATTTTGAAAATAAAAACTAGTCTTATGCTGAGACAGGCTAAGTGCGCAATTTTCCTGCTTTGTCAGAAAATTGCTAGTTCGAAAAAAAATGACCGTGTCGAAAGCTTGGGCTTTTTACGGTCAACATCAAAGAGTTTCTCTCGGATTTGAGTCTCTGAATTTTAGATTTTAAACTAAAGCGCCTTGGGATTTGACACTATTTTTGTGATTAGAGTCAGGACTCTGAATTTTCGTTTAGAAAATCCAGGTGAGTTTTGCTTGAGGGTGACTTTCCAAAAGCCCACTGATCCCATATTTATTTTGCCAATATAGATATTCGACACCTAGCTTCAGAGGAACTTTTCCCGCGGACTGGCGTTGAAAATCTAGCATCAAGCTCGGCTGAGTCTGCAGATTATCCTTTGATGTCCCTTCACTGCCTGCCCAATCCAAGAAGCCCGAAAACTCAAAAGGCCAAGCATCCGTTCCAAAGCGTTTGAGCCACACGAGCGTGAACTGCCCTGTGTGCCCGTCTTGCCCGAGGGTGTCGCGATAAAGAAATTGAGTCGCTAAATAGTCAAAGCCGATATCCCACTGGAAAGTTACGCCAGCTAAATTTGCACGTTTACTCGGCCCTTGTGGCAGCTCAAAATTAAACTGCAGCTGAGTGTCCTTGAGAATTGATCCTTGAGACAACCCGAGTAAGCCCATTTTATTAATACTAAAGGCTGGAGACCACTCACCATAAAACTCAGTGTCGCTTTCCGAGTCAGGATTTGAAATATCAAAAAAGAAGAAGTTTCCGCCGTAAGCCCAACTGCTCGTGTGCTCGATCGTCAGCATATCTTTTGTGTAGGAGTTCCCGTTGGCGGCCTTATAGTCCGTGCCATAAAGGAGTTGAATGTTGGTCTCTTGCCACTCAGCTGCAAAAACGGGACTGACTACGAAGGAAGAAAAAAGTATTACTGAACCCAGAAAAAATTGTGTCATGTCACACAGGGTAAGCGAGGGGCCCCAGAGGCTCAACCCACATTTCGGAATCTATTCTTTGAACTAGGAAAAGGAAGCCCTCGCCAGGCTAAACTGCTAAAAAGAGCCACCCCCTGAAAGGGTGATAAAGTATTGAACTTCATCCTTCGGCAAAACTGCGCCAAGCTTGTCATCGCGGTCTTCGAAATAACTTAAATAGGTAGCGCCGCCACCAATGCGCAGTCCCCCAAATGCAAATGTAAGTCCGGCTGTTCCTATGACCGCACTTGATTTTTCACTGGCAAGTCGAACTCCCGGACCAGCAAAGAATTCTACACCGGCCGTTCGGCTAGAGTTGTAGAATTCCGTGTTGAAGAGTGCGGTAGAATCCAACCCATAAACAGACTTCAGGTTCGAACCGAACTGCGAAAAGACAGAGTTCCGCCAATTTAGCCAATCCGTCACGAACCAGTTCAAACCCATGTGAATTTCCGTATATGAATTTCCGTTATAAGACCCGACTGCTCCCGAAACATCATAGCTAAAACTTTTGCTGGACGAGGACGCGGCCATCGCAGGAGCAGATAAAAAAAACGATAGTGACAACAGCAGAATTGATTTTTTCATGGCTCTATATTCTTAATGGCGACAGATAGAGTCAATTCAAAGAACTTCGGCTAGACAGAAGTTGGTAAAAAAGATGGCCGTGCAGCTGGGTCCCCAGAAGGCCTCTTTAACATTCATAATGCTATTTGAGTTTGAGCAAAGCCTGATTGAATATTCGCAACGTCTCTAGAGGTACCAATTTTGTACAATAAAGATATCGCGGCTGTCCCTTAGGCGCATCCGAAAGCTCGATAATTTTGAGGTTTTGAGCTAACAAACTATTTAACAAGAAGGCGGCCTCTTCCATTGCAACCAACATCATGTCCACGCGCCCAGCCGCTACTATTTTAGCCATCGCTTCGGCTTCCGCCGAAACCTTTTCCATTTTAAAAGCATTTCTATCCTGCAAGATCGCATCTATATAAGGACCATAGGAAAACGAGCTTTTTACTAGCAGACGAAGTCTGCGTTCCCCAGCAAGGTGAGCGAAGTTTTCTTTGGGACCAATTGGAGACCTTGCATTTGCAAGCAGCACAGTTTTTCCATCTGTATGAATGGGTTCTGAAAAAAGACCATCTTTTTCACGTTCCGAATTTTTAAACCACCCGAGCATGCAGTCAGCGCTTCTATTTTTCTTAAGAACAACCAGCTGTCGACTGAAGGGGGTCGCTGCCAGTCGATACTTCAAACCCGCCTTATTCAAGGCCTTCACAACGGGACCAGCCACCATTCCAGTCAGGGACTCTTCGGACGAAACAACATAAGGAGGCCGTACCACATAGTGAATTGTGAGTATGTTATCTTGAGCCCGCGATTGAACGGTCAATAAGAAAAATAACGTTCCCAAAAAAGGGGCACCAAAACTTAGAGTTTGTTTCCTAACATATTTTTCTTTCATCTCAATACCTATATCTCGATCATTCGTAGGACTCAAATTACAAGTCGCCCCACGTGTCCCCATTATAGCATGAAACTTTGAAAGAAGGCCTCGCCTAGGCCTTAAAATACGAGGTGAGAGTCCTTTGCAGTAACCTTGATCGAATCACCCGACTTCAGTTTTCCACTGATGATTTCTTTCGAGAGCGGATTTAAAAGCTCTGTCTGTATCACCCGCTTCAAAGGACGAGCTCCATACAAGGGGTCGTATCCCCTTTTTGCAAGGTGTTCGACCGCCGCATCATTGAATTCAATTTGGATTTTTTTCGACTTCAATCTCTCTGTGACCAAATTTAACTGCACGCGCACGATACCAGCGATCTGCTCTTGCTTCAAAGAATGATACACGACAACTTCATCGATTCGGTTCAAAAATTCGGGCCTGAATTGTTCGCGGAGGGCACCCATAACGGCTTTGTTTTTTTGCTCCTCGTTCATTTCTGGATCCAAAATGGATTGTGATCCGACATTCGAGGTCATAATCAAAACGGTATTTTTAAAGTCCACCGTGCGGCCTTGACCGTCGGTCAGTCGACCATCATCTAAGACCTGTAAAAGAATGTTAAAGACATCCGGATGAGCTTTTTCGACCTCATCCAAAAGCACCACACTATACGGTCTGCGACGAACGGCTTCCGTTAGTTGCCCGCCTTCTTCATAGCCCACATAGCCCGGAGGGGCACCGACTAAACGAGACACCGAGTGCTTTTCCATGTACTCACTCATATCAATACGAACAACGGCCTGCTCGTCGTCAAACAGAAATTCCGCCAAGGCTTTCACAGTTTCTGTTTTGCCAACACCCGTGGGTCCTAGGAACATAAAGGTCCCGATGGGTCGGTTCGGATCCGAAATCTCTGCACGAGCTCGGCGAATGGCATCTGCAACGATGGTCAAGGCATGGTCCTGCCCCACTACGCGCTTGCGCAATTGATCTTCCATTTGCATCAACTTTTGCATATCACTTTCAAGCATTTTGGAAACTGGAATCCCTGTCCACTTCGCAACTATTTCGGCCACATCCTCGGGCCCGACTTCTTCTTTGAGCATACGAGACTCTGTATTACTTTGTTCTTTACTGCGTTCTTCGAGCGCTTTGATTTTTTTTTCTGCCTCTGGCAAGGTGCCGTACTTCAGTTCGGCCGCTTTTCCCAGGTCGCCATCGCGTTCTGCTTTTGAAATGGCCGTCTTTAAGTCTTCGATGTCGGACTTTAACTTTTTAATTTGATTGATGCCGCCCTTTTCAAACTCCCATTGTTCGCGCAACAACTGATTGCGCGCACCTAAGGAGCTCAAATCTTTTTCTATCACGGCCAGACGTTCTTTAGCACCTTCGTCTTTTTCTTTTTTCAATGCTTCTTTTTCAATACGCAATTGCATCAATTCGCGTTCGATTTTATCAACTTCTTCAGGGACTGATCGTGTTTCGATACCTAGCTTACTTGCCGCCTCGTCAATCAGGTCAATGGCTTTATCGGGTAGAAATCTGTTGGTGATATAGCGATGAGAAAGCTTCGCCGCTGCGACCAAAGCACCATCTGTGATACGAATGCCATGATGTACTTCGTATTTTTCTTTGAGTCCGCGTAAAATTGTAATCGCATCTTCAACACTGGGTTCGTCGACTAAGACGGTTTGAAAGCGACGCTCTAGGGC
>JBBKWD010000129.1:0-25942 GCA_037968775.1 Bdellovibrio sp. | reverse complement strand
TCGCGCTTCTTGCAACAACTCTCGCCCTTGGGTTTGATAGTCATTGAGAATAGCGTCGGCTTCTTTATGGGCCTCTGTAACACGCGCTTGATGAAACTTTTCGGCTGACTCTTGGGAGTCCCTGGCTTTTTGATAAATCAACTGGACACGTTTTTCAGCCAGCATCTCGCCCTCGAGCACGACTTGTGCCGCTCGCTTTCGCGCCTCGTGAACTAGCTTTTCAGATTGAAAACTAGGATCTTTAGGAGGCGGCATCGCCACCGTTTCAGCAATGGGCTCTCGCTCTTCTTCATGTTGGGAAGGTGCACTAGGAAGTTCTTCGGGAATTTGCTCGACTTCGAGTTCGACAAAAATCGCGTACTCAGAACGACCGAGCTGAATACGATCCGTGGGCACGACGTTAACCGGCGTACCCTGAACTACGCGTGTGCCGTTGACGAAAGTTCCATTAGAAGAATTTTTGTCCTCTAACCAAATTTCGTTCCAGCGCCGCGTGAAAACGACATGCACCCGACTGATCAGGGTGTCGTTCAAAGGAATGTCACAATCCGCAGAGCGACCGATAGTGAACGAATCTTTGTTCACTTCTTTGCTGACGGTCTGCTCCTTTCGCTTGATTGTGACCTTGAACTTATTCAAATTTAAGCACTCCTAGGTTCCGTTTTCTTACTGATCTCCTTATTGAGAGCATCTTCAGCCAAAGCCTCAACCGCATCACGGTGTTCATCAAATGGACGATCCTGTGCTGGGAATTGGTTGTTATCACTGCGATACCACAATAAATCGAGAGCACTTTCGAAACGGTCGATCATCGACACATAAGATCGCTCTGGCGACATGATCGTGTTTGTCACATGGGACATCAACGAGAACACGATACCGGCAATCGATGTCTGCATGGCAAAAGAAATCTCATGTAGAAAGCGATCCATGATATTTTTTGAATTTTCAATATCTTGAAGATTCATCGTACCAAGTTCTTGTAAGCCACCCGCGATACCGATAAAGGTTCCCAAGATACCACCCACGACAAAAAGGCCGGGCATGATCGAAATTAACTCATTGAGACCCGCCATTGGAAATATTCCAAAGACACGGTTAAAACAAGGATTGTGCTGAAAAGTAGCCCGAGTGATATTTAAAAGCTTCGGAGTTTCTTCCGTCCAACGAAGGAATTTAACCTGCTTCAAAATGTCTTTCACTAACCAAGCGCACCCTTGACGAATTAAAAATATTCTATCTGAACTCGACATGACTGAATCTGGCTTGCGACGTTTCATTCGGTCACGTACCTCAAAGAGTTCATAATAAGTTCTCTCTAGAGTCTTTTTAGTTAAGACATAGAATGAAACATTTTCCACCTTACCCGGTACTTCCGTGTCGATGAATCTGTTGACGCGTTTTTCAAACTCTTTTGAGAACCACTCATGACGGCGAACCGTGTAGTAAATGATTGCTCGGAAGAAAAACGCCAAACAGAACACCACTGCCATGAAATAGGGCAAAAGGACAACAAAATACTCAGCTACAACCTTTAAAGTCACAACCCACCTCTTCTACTTTTTTTGATCCATACTAAATCGGATGATCACTCGCTGCGCCTTTTTGCAGTCGTTCAATCTGCAAAATTCTTGCGCTGTCGCGACATTCCGTCCTTGCACATTCATCACCTCAAGAAAACTTCGACCCGAGACTTTCATCTTAGCCATCAGCTCCTTTTGGTGAGCAAACTCAGATCCCGGCCCCTGACCATCTAAAACATAGTTAAAGATTGACTTGGCTCGGCGATAACTTAAATCCATGTTGTATTTCAAGGCCGTTTTGTCATCCGCCTTTTGGCTCATTGGATTTACGAAGCGACCTTGATAGGTAGGCGAAGCGAATCCGATAATTTCAACGGCTGACACTTTGTCCGACACTTTTGGATTGCCAAAAAGTGATTGCGAGTAAATTGGCATAGCCTTTTCAATCACGCCCTTCATCGCAGCCTTCAATTTGGCAGAGTCACTGTCGAAATATGTTTGTCCGAAATCCAAAACGACATCGCCGGTTTCCATATCGATGTCCGCTTTGATACCCGCTTTAGCAAATCCTTTTTGAATTTCACCCGCGACAGATTTCCGCGCCTCTAATTCAGCTTGTGCTTTTTCGAGTTGCCCTTGAAGACCGGCTAAACGAGCTTGCGCCGCTGCTTTGTCTTTGCCCATTTGACCTTTTAGACCGCCAATTTGAGCATTGGCTTCAGCTTTTGCGCGCCCCAGCTGATCGCTGAGTCCCGCCATTCTTGCTGCGGCGGCAGCTTTTTGACGACCCATCTCACCTTCAAGAGCGGCTTTTTGACGACCCATCTCGTCCTGAAGTCCCGAGATAGCAGCTTGTGCATTGGCCCGAGCTTGACCCAGTTCACCTTCTTTTGCTGCCAAAGCACCTTCTTTAGCAACCAAGGCGCCTTGAGTTTTTTGTAGCTCATTTTGAATCTGACCCATTTGCGAGTTTGCGGCCTGCAATTGATTTTGGTACTGTTCATTGACCTGTGCCAGCTGACCAATTTTTTGTTCGCTCTCAGCTTTAGCTTGAGCTACCTTTTGTTGATACAGAGCCTTGGTCATCTTGTTTTTCTGATAGGCTTTTTGCAGATCTTTCATTTGCTTCTGAAGCGCCGTTTCGCTTTCCATAATGCGACGCTCACCCTGTGCAATCAGGTTCTTTTTTGTGTCGATATCTTGTTGCAAACTAGTGATTTGGACATCTTGTGTTTCAATTTCAACGTCTTGTTCTTTGATCAAGTCATCCCGATTGATAATTTTTGACTTTGCCATTTTATTGGCATTTAAAACGTTTCGCACCATCTGCTGGTACTTATTCAAGGCCTTCACCTTGGTGTCATTTTCCAAAGCTTGCTGAACCAGTCGGTCCTTTTCAGATTTTGTATCTTCTTGCAACAGCGTCAACTTATCCATGAGTTCTTGATACTCTTGAACTTCGTCCTTCGGTGCTTGATTTGCGAGGTATTCATTTTTTACGGACTCGTACATCTTCAACTGATGCTGCAACTCTTCCACTTGCATAGAAAGTTTTTGATTTTCAATTTGCCCTTTAAGACCATCCGTCCCCGAGCGCAAACTTGCCATCACGTACAACAAAAGAAAGATCGTACTGAGACCCAAAAATAGATCTGAATACGACGTCCAAAAGCTGTCGCCCGATTGACCTTCTTTGTTCTTACTGTAATTAAATCCCATGGTTGACGTACTCCACACCAATTAATAAGCATAATAGTTATCGGCAGTCTGAAATGTTTCAGAACTGGGAATGGGTTTATTTTTTTTTTTGAAAATGTCGAACTCGTTAACAAGACCTCGACTAAGAAATAGTTTGAGATTACTCGAAGGAAATTTGCGACCTAGAATCTCAATTCAAGACAGTATTTTCTGCCCAGCCTAAGACTTTCGCCTGGGTTTACCTGCTGAAAAATTGGACCTTATATTTTTACTTTTTTTAGAAAAAACAGGGGCTTCGATTGTCGAATGTTTCAACAGCTGTCGGCATTTCCTTGGTCGTTGAGGGGCGATTTAAGATCCCTCGACCATTTTATTCAACTAGGAATTGGCCCTATCATTGCTTAAGATAAATCAGATAAGACAGCGACTCAGGGGGAAATTATGAAACTTATGCACGTTGTGGGCATCGTGGGTCTTACGACACTCACTGCCTTGGCTTTTCAAAATTGCTCTCGTGTCGCATTTTCGGAACTCGTACTTGTTGAAGCCTCAAAGGCACCTCAGCTACCAGAGGTGGCTCCGGCATGTCGACTCATGACTGCCGAAGCCGTTAAGCCGCAGCTGCTTTACAGTTGGAACTATCAAACTGATATCGATCCCACCTTCAAACAAGTGATGGCATCGCCCGTCGTCGGGGATCTCGATGGTGATAAAATTCCTGAGATCGGATTTGTTTCCTATCAAGACGGTGCCTACACGGGTAAAGGGGTCTTACGAATCTTGAACGGTCGCACGGGGGCTTCGAAGTTCTCTATTCACAGTCCTGAAATTAGTCCCTATGCTTCTACCGCTCCCCTTTTTGCAGACATCGATCGTGATGGCAAAGCGGAGATTTTCTATCTTCATTATCTGGGTAAAAAAGTCATCGCGCTCAACTCGGATGGCAGTCTTCGCTGGGAACAGCCATTAGATTTCACGGGCACATCGTTAACTTACTTGAGTGCCTGCATGGAAGGCTTTTCGGCTGCAGATCTTGATGGCGACGGCCAAGCAGAGATTATCGCCGGCAGTTGGATTATTAAAGAAAATGCTTCTAAGATTCCTACCATTCAAACGCGTTTAGCGGATGTCAGCACAAGTTGCCATGGCTATGCCGCCAATCTTTCAGCTGATCCCCAAGCGCCGATGAGAATTCTTGGCCGCAGTGGTGTTTTTAATCTCAATGGTCAGTACCTGTTTCGCTATGAAATTGCTGGCATACCGGCCTCCGCTGACATTCGACCCGACATTCCCGGAATCGAAGTTGTTGTCTCTGGAAATGGTTATCTTTCGATTTACAACGGCAACACGGGCGAGGCTTTGGCTATGAACAAGCTCTCTGAGCACTCTGAGTTGATTTGCCGTCTCGATGCCAATGGAAACGGCGTGGTCGGCGGCGGGCAGGCAACTATCGGTGATTTTGACGGAGATTCTACAAATCTTGAAATTGCCGTTGCCACTGGAAAGTCTTTAACTATTTTTAATTCCAAAGGTGAAAAAATAGCGGGCAGCGTGACTCAAGATTGCTCGTCCCTTTCCACGGGACTCACTTCTTTTGACTTCAACGGAGATGGTAAGCCCGAAATCATTTACGCCGACGAACAGTATGTGCGCATTTATGAAATGGATGGCAGCAAGAATTTGAAAGTTATTTGGCAAGAGATCAACCCGAGCGGCACCTTACGAGAATATCCAGTGGTCGCGGATGTCACTGGGGATGGCTATGCCAATTTAGTAGTCGTCTCGAATAACATGTGGGTGGATACGAATAGTGTCTATCAGACTGCAGATCAAAAAGATTTGGCGCGTAATGTAACGGGTCTCCGAGTTTTTAGTCCTCAGGTCGCCAAATCTTGGATGCCGACCCGCCCCGTCTGGAATCAACATGCCTACATGGCATCTAACGTGACAGATGAACTGGTCGCCACTAATAATACATTCTTTAATGGCGCGGCCTCATTGATTTTCAAACGCAATATTCAAAAGGGCCTTTTTCAGGAAGTCTGCAAACCCTAATTTTGGAGTCCTTCTTGTTAGGTAATTGCATCCATTGCTTCCTTCATGGCGGGGCTTTCTCGATTGACGTAAACCACGATTCCCCGGTGGACACCGTCTATCGACGCACGCCATAGAAAATGAGTCCTCGTTAGAAGCGAATCGATCTCGATACGATCTGAGTGCGAATGAAATTCAAGATATATGACTTGCACGCTTGATAGCACGCTTCCGGCAAGGCTGCGCAGAATCGGAAGCTCCTCCCCTTCGGTGTCAATTTTCAGAATGTCGATTGGGCCGTGGCAGACGGTCGAGAGCATCTCCTGCGCATTACGCAAATCGATGGTTCGCATTGGCTGATTCCCGCGCTCCCCACGTTTGATCGTGCTGTTGACCGAGCTGTCGCCAAGATAAAGCAACGACTGCCGATCCAGCTCAGAAAGAGCATAGGGGTAAGCCTCACAGTTCCCGAGTATACGGACATTTTGCTCAAGAACTGAAAAGGCGCGATCGTCGGGCTCAAAGGCAATAATTGAAGCACTCGGGTAAACCATGCGAAAGTAAATCGCCGACAACCCGATGTTAGAACCAATGTCGACAACCAGCTTCACTTCATTGATACCCGGAATCGGACGATAGCATTGATCGCGAAACACTTCTAAAAAGCAATAGTTCACGCCACCATCATCAGGAACGAGCAACTCAGTCTTTCCGTTTGGCAGTTCGAAAACCAGGCGCCTAATTGAGCCGAAATAGGCGGCGTCTCCCTTGTTACTTGGCTTCATGCCAAGTATTCAATCTCGAAATACTTCCGTTGTCTAGGCATATAGAGGCCAACCAATTCGAACCACAAAAGCAGTTCAAGTTTAGCTCTAATTGCCCGCAATAACTTAAATTTATTCCTTCAATGGACGTAAAAACATGAAGGCAAGCATTGGCAACGCTTAAACATAAATACGGTCCAATTGCTATCATTAAAATTCCGAACCATCTAGAGCGCACAGTGCGAGACCTTGGATTGCTCCGACTATTTGCCAGTCCAAGGATTTTCTTTCGCAAGCGCCCAATCTTTTTCATTAAACAAGGTCAACCAATCTTCATATCCCTCGCTTTGCATAGACTCCAGTGGAATAAACTTAAGCGAGCCCGAATTGATACAATACCGTAGCCCCTCTTCTCCTGGGCCATCATCAAAAACATGCCCCAAATGAGAGTCCGCTCGCGAAGAGCGTACTTCCTTACGAACCATGCCATAGGACATATCTTTCTTTTCAACTACTGCGGCTTTCTTGAGAGGTTTTGAAAAACTAGGCCAGCCCGTTCCAGAATCAAACTTATCCTTAGAGCTAAAGAGTGGTTCTTTCGAAATGACATCCACATAAATTCCAGGATGGTGATTGTTCCAATAAGCATTGCTGAAGGGAGCTTCCGTGCCATTTTGTTTTGTGATGGCATATTGCTCTGGAGACAACAACCCCTTCAGGGCCTGATCATCTTTGGGAAAGGCACAGGTTTCTGGATTGTACTTTTCTTTCACGGCGACCTCTTTACTTTGTTTTACTGTCTTACTTTTGTCTTTATTCTCAGCATGGGAATCTAATACAAATCCAACAAGAAACAACATCGATAGAATCTTTAAAAATCGGCACATAACACCTCCCACATCTGACCGTAAGTTGTTGCGGGCCTTACCACAAGCGCGTCACCCTCTTCAGTCAGAAATCTGACATCAAAGTCATCTACAAAAAAGACCATGAATTCTTATTCCCGAATTTTTGGCTGCCACTTCTTATGCTCAACAATCAAACATCGATTTGAAACAACTTTGATGCCCGCCGCTTCGGCGCGTTTTTCGGCCTCGGGATTTGAAATTCCTAATTGCAACCAAAGAACCTCCACCCCGCCAACAGCGAGGACTTCATCAACCACATCTGGTACTCGTTCGGAACTGCGAAAGACCTCCACAAATTTGCGATAGTCCGCTGGAACTTCTTTTAAGGACGAATAAATCTTAAAGCCATTCTCGGCATGTGCTTTCGGGTAAGTTCCCACCATTTCCCAACCGTGGTCACGCATATAGAGCGGAACATAGTGACTGGCTTTTTCTACATCAGGACTCAGGCCATAAACCGAAAACTTAGGATACTTTTCTAAAAGCTCCTTGAACTCTCTGTCTTGAACATTCATTGAAGGCCTCCCTTATCATTTCAAATTCATTTCATGTTGCCTTTAGTTACTTTATCCTGCGTCGTATCTTGATTGCTATTTTGATCTATGAAAATGGAGATTTCAAGTGGCCCCTTGACACAGATTCAATGGTCGGGTGCTCACTTAGTGATTTTAGCATAAAAAAAGCCATGGACTCATCCATGGCTTTTCACAAACTTCATTTGGCAGAACTAGTACAGCTCCGCCCAATATGACTACCGAAGATCCTCAAGAGAAACAGAAACCATTGTCGACACGCCACGCTCCTGCATGGTCACGCCGTAAAGTTTTCCTGCAACCTCCATCGTGTGCTTATTATGTGTCACAACGATGATTTGAGAACGCTTTGCCATCTCACGAACCAAGTCATTGAAACGGAAGACGTTGGCGTCATCAAGTGGCGCATCAACCTCATCCAGCAAACAATAAGGAGAAGGCTTCACCAAGAAGATCGAGAACACCAACGCAACCGCTGTTAATGCTTTTTCTCCACCTGACATCAAAGATACGTTTTGCATCTTTTTACCCGGAGGACGCGCGATGATCTCAATACCCATTTCTGATTTTTCTGGATTTTCGATCAACTCAAGTTTTGCTTCTCCGCCACCAAAAAGAACCGGGAAGACTCTTGTGAAGCGATCGTTCACGAGGTCAAAGGTTTCTTTAAAGCGTTTCGCACAAATACGGTTGATACGATCAATAACCTTACGAAGTTGCTCTTTGGCCTCTGTCAGGTCCGCGTGCTGCTTCGTTAGAAACTCATAACGAGTCGCTGTTTCTTCGTACTCTTCGATCGCTGACAAATTCACTTCACCGATTTTCGCAAGTTTCTCGCGCAAATCTTTAAGCTGTGAATCCGCCCCTGCAAAGTCACCTTCACGATCGGCATACTTTTCGATGACATCAGCCAGATTCAACATATAACGCTCTCGAACTTGGTCGATGAGGTACTGCTCTTTCATCTTGGCCTGTTCAAGCTTCAACTGAGAGTCATTCATACGGTGTTGACGTTCGTTGCGCGCACGTTGAGAGCCCGTAACGGTCTCTTCAATTTCGCGCGTCGTTTCGGCCATCACTTCGTATTCATCTTTGGTACGAGCCACTGACAGACGCAAAGTTTCGACTTCGTCTACAAGGCGTTCGAAAGCAATCTTTTGCTCTTCAAGATGCAGCTGACTTTCAGTCATCTGCGAATTGTAGCCTTGAGCTTCTTCGCTCATACGGGCCAATTGAGCATCCAGGTCTGCCAAAGATTTGTTCACCATTTCAAGTTGGCGAAGCACACCTTGGAACTCTTGAGTTTTAGAAGCCGACTTCACCTGAAGCTCTGTCACCTCAGCTTGCATGCCTTCAAAACCCATACGCATAGAGTTGAATTCCTGATTCAGGCTTTCAACCTCAGCTTCCAAAGTCGTCTTCTTTTCACGAGCTTCAAATAGAGCCTGACTTAACTCTTCTTGTTTTTGCTCTTGAGCCTCTAGCTGCTCTGTGATTTTTTTCACTTCGCGCTCTTGGCGCTCGACTGCTTGCAAAGCATTGGCGAGTTCGTTTTCAGAACGCTCCATATCTTTGCGCAACTCTGTGACTTTGATTTCTTGCTCAACTTTACGTTTTTGCGCGCCTTCAAAGTCATTCAGAACATTGGCCAACTGCTCTTCGACTTTGCGAAGGGAAGCTTGGGCTAGTGCCAATTTTCCAGCGTATTCATTTTTCTTTTCAGAAAGTTCTTTGATTTCACGACGACGTTTTAAAACACCCGAATCTGCAGATTCAGTAGATCCACCCGTCAAAACTCCGTCAGCTGTCAAAGTGTCACCATCTTGAGTGACAAAAGTCCAACCTTCATAACGAGGGCGCAAAGCCAACGCGGTACGAATAGAGTCAACAATCGCAACTCCATCTAAAAGATACGCGACGGTGTTTTTGTATTTATCAGCAGCCTGAACCACATCTTTAAGAACAGCGTGAACGCCTTCTTCAGATGTCGGCGCTTCCGCCCTATTCATCCAGCCCTTATTACCATCAGCTGAAAGGAAGCTAGAACGACCATTTTTCTGTTCTTTTAAGTGAGACACCGCTTCTAGTGAAACTGCAGAGTCTGACGCCAACAACATTTGCAAACGAGATCCCAAAGCTGCTTCCATCGCGACTTCATAATCCGCCGGGACCTCTACCACTTCAGAGACAGGTTGAAAGTGAGTCACGACAGAGCCATCAGCCATCAACTCTTGAGAGCGAGTCTTCTGCCACAACATGACCTGCTTCACACCTTCTTGGAAACCCTCGAAGTTGTTTTGCAAGTTCTCAAGTCCGTACAACAAAGACGCTGTTTCATTCAATTGATCTTTGAACTGCTCGACTTCTTGTTTTTTGGTCGCAGCGGCTTCTGTTAAAACTTTTTTGTTCGCTTCAAAAGAATCCACGTCATTTGATAGATCGAGCTGCATTTGACGCTCTTTATCAAGATCGTTGATTACTTTTTTTCGACGGCCTTCGAACGAAACTTGCTTTTCACGCAATTCATTTAGAACCAATTGCTCGTTGTCTTGACGTTCAGAAAGATCCGAGATCTGCGCAGCCAAAGAATTCACACGCGCATCTAAAGAAGACTCTGATTGACCTACAGCAAACAACTCACGACGTTTGGTCGTGAGGTCCGTGTCTACTTCGCCAATACGAGTTGAAGAATTTTGGAAGTATTCATTTTTTTCAGCAAACTGAGTCGCCAAAGACTCTGCTTCGCCACGCAGTTCATCGACCTGCGCTTGCATGGTCGTTTGATCACGCTTCAAAAGCTCTTGCCGCGCTTGTTGTTCACCCAAGATCGTACCCGTCATTTGCTCATTGCGACGAGCCTGTTCGATTTCAAAGCGGAGCTCTTGAATCTCCATCTCTTTTTTCTGAACAGTGGATTGCTTGGCATAAAATTCGATTTGTTGTTCTTCAACTGCTTTTTCTTTTTCCAAGATTTGCAGTTTCAAAACCTCAAGCTGGCCCTGGAGCTGAGCCAAGTTCGTCTCGCCTTCAACTTCCATGCTTTGCGCTTCATTGAAAATCGCCTGCGCTTCGTCAGCGGCACGCTTCAACTCAATGTACTGAGCAGAAGACAACCAAAGATCCAAGTCTTCGATTTGATTTTTAATATTGCGATAGCGTTCTGCACGCTGCGCTTGTCTCTGCAAAGAATCGATCTGGCGTTTCAATTCACCAATGATGTCTTGCAAACGCACCAAGTTTTGGTCCGTTGAAATAAGCTTGCGTTGAGATTCCTTTTTACGAGCTTTGAACTTCGTAATTCCAGCCGCTTCTTCGATCAGCATGCGCCGGTCTTCAGGTTTCGCGGTGATGATCTTTCCAATCATACCTTGAGCGATAATAGAGAAACCTTTAGCTCCGGCACCCGTGTCCATAAAGATCTCTTGCACGTCTTTTAAACGCGAAGGTTCTTTATTAACAAAATACTCACCCTCACCACTGCGATGCAAACGGCGTGTCACCATGATCTCAGAGTGTTTGATATATTTAGCTGGGAAAGGTCCGCCATCGTTTTCTAGGGTCAACGAAACTTCACACATACCCAAAGGCGCATAGCCCTCAGCTCCGGCAAAGATAACATCTGTCATCTGTGAACCACGCAGGTCCTTAGCTGACATTTCACCCATCACCCACATCAAAGCGTCGACGATATTGGATTTTCCGCAACCATTAGGTCCGACGATACCCGTGATACCCGCATCGAACTGAATGACTGTGCGATCTTTAAACGACTTAAATCCGACGAGTTCAATTTTCTTGATTCTCAACGTAATTCCCCTCTTTGACCCTCAAAACATAGCCCAAGGTCCAGATCGTACAGCGCACGACTAGACTAAAGACCGTTCCAATTTCTCGAGTGCCGGGAATTATGTCAACCATAGCCTGCCAAAACAGGGGGAATCGCTGAAAACTTAGGCAGCGGGCCTGCTGCAATGCGTTCTTGTTTCGGTTGGGATTTGGGGAGGTCAGTACAGCTACTATCGGTAACAAAGTGAGTCTGGCCATCCTGAGCAGCCTTGCTGATGGCCGTCTTGGCCATCAGCGCAAAGTACTTGGGCCCTTCCCCAACACTACCATTTTCGGCCGCCCAGGACGGGCGGACGACAGCCTTCCATGGATGGAGAAAGAGCGTATGTTTGTCTCTACTGAGTTTAAAAATATCTAAGAGGCTAGCTGGCCAAGGTGCTAAATCTTAAACGCCATAGGCGCTAAATCTTACAGCGCCATAGGCGCTCTGTGTTGTCTAAAGTGGAGAGATTGGGGGCTTAAAGCTCGAATGAGATTTTTCAGCCAAACGAACACAGGCCCGGAACGGACTGCACAATGCAAGCCTAGGCAGGTTGAAGAACCTTTTCACGACCACGATGTTTCAACGCGATCTCTAATGTTTCTACTGAGACCTCTTTTGTCGCTTCAATGTTTAGCTCCAAAATCTCAACTCTTTTAACGATCTTAGTTCCGTACCATTTCACTATATTATGAAATGCCATCTCGCGATCCTCTTTGCTATCAAATAAATAAGTGGATACTTGCATGTTCCTCCTTGTTTCGGGTTTGCGGCTCCACTATCAGTATAACAACTCCCGGACCAAGTCCCCAAACATTAATGTAATCTTTTTCGCGAACTCGAACACGAGAGCTTTGAACTCATAATTTATAATTTTTGCTGCGAAGAATGATAAAAAGTCCGCATATTAGAGCAGATACTCCAAGAATCAAAAATAAAAACAGCGCCGCCTCCGTCACGCTTAGTTCTCTTTCGAAAAAAACAGGCAGAGATTCATCACCTCTGCCCCAAGTATTTTTCAATTTTCTAAAGACTTTTCTAGTTGTTTGGAGCTCCAGCTTTGATCCACGTGAGGAGCAAATTTAACTGCTCAGAATTCAACACTGTTCCCGGGCGCGGAGGCATGTCGCCCTTTTTTGTTTCCTTATAAAGATCGCTATCCGTTGGCGTTGACTTGTTGACGGCCTTAACAACCCCCGAGTAAGTATCGAAAGCATAGCCACCTTTTTTGTTAGAGACATTGTGACAAGCCACACATTTTGGAGTCAGAATTTCATTCGAAATATATTTGAAAGTGGCTTCCGGTGATGGCACTGGGATCGGCGGTTGATTTGGCCCCGTTACCATTTCTGAAGCGATCCACTTTCGAATAATCTCCTGATCTGCTGCCGCTAATGCTCCTCGTGGAGGCATGACACCACTTTGAATGACAGTGAAGACTCTCGATTTCGTAGGGTCTCCCTCTACGACCAGGCCCGACGAGAGTAAATGATCGACATTTGTTAAACCATACACGCCCGCAGAACCCGAGGTTTCTCCATGACAAGCCGTACAGTTCTGCGAAAGGATTCGCAACGCTTGCCCTTGAATATCGGATGGCAGCGACGGAGCTGGCGCAGGAGTTGGAGTCGGATTTGGGGCCGGTACGGGAGTCTGACTTCCTCCATCCGATGTAACACCCGCTGCAATCCATTTACGAATTGTTTCTTGATCTCCGGCAGCAAGCGGCCCTCTTGGCGGCATCGAACCACCTTGTATAACATTGAAAATACGTGAAGCAGATGGATTCCCTGAAACAACTAACCCCGACGAAATTAAGTGATCCGCATTCGTTAACCCAAACACCCCGGCTGAACCGGAAGTAGCGCCATGGCAGGCCGTGCAGTTTTGCGACAGAACTTGGAGGGCCTGACCTTGAAGATCTGTCGGGAGTGGCGCTGGCCCTGGTGCTGGCGTCGGTGCAGGATTTGTCGGCTGAGTTGTCCCACCCGAACCATTGCCTGCTCCACCGCCTAAGATCCACAAGCGCAGTGTTTCTTTGTCTCCTTGTGACAGAGGTCCACTTGGCGGCATTTGATTATTTTGAATAACCCTCAACAGGTAGGACTGGTTCGGATCACCGGGAACAATCAGACCATCTGCGATCAGATGGTTAACATCCGTCAGTCCATATATATTGGCTGAACCTGAGCTGCTCCCATGACAGGCCGTACAGTTTTGAGACAGAATTTGCAGCGCACTAGCCTGCAGGTCTGCATCCAAAGAAGCCGACGAGCTCAAGTTTAAGTTCGAACTCACCTCTGGATTCAACCCGATCAAACTCATTGGGAAGCTACAAGCTGTCATTGAAATCGCAAAATAAGATATGATGATGATCTGTTTGTTCATACTCCTTAACAAGAGCAAAAATCAAACCACCTTATAGAAACGTGAGACCACAAAGAGCGTAGCAAGATTTTTCAGGCCCCCGTGTTTGCCTACTTCCATCACAATTCAAAATTATGGAAGCAGCCGGTTTTTAGAAAAACAATGTCTCTTTAAGCTTAAAATTTGTCTCAGAAATAGAAAAACCGTACAATCCAAGTTCTCAAATTTGAAAACACGCCCCTTGCAGAGCGTATTTTCAAATACAAGTGAATAACTTTAATGCAACTTGCGTCCAACCAATGTTGCCCGCGCTGCCGCCAGTCTTGCAATTGGCACCCGGAACGGCGAACAAGATACATAATCAAGGCCCACGCGATGGAAGAACTCAATCGACTCTGGATCTCCACCGTGTTCTCCGCAAATGCCGACTTTTAAGTCAGGCTTTTGACGACGACCGGACTCTGTCGCCAATTTTACCAAAGCACCGACGCCTACTTGATCAATAGACACAAAGGGATCTTTCGGAAAAATACCTTGAGACACATACGAACCCAAGAACCGACCCGAATCATCACGAGACAAACCTAAGGTCGTCTGTGTAAGGTCGTTGGTTCCAAAGCTAAAGAAGTCTGCATGATCGGCAATCGCGTCAGCAGTCAATGCCGCTCTTGGTAATTCGATCATTGTTCCGACCAAGTAGTCAAATTTGATATTTTTTTCGGTCTGAATTTTTTCTACTTCTGCGATGGCCTGTTTTCTCAAAATTTCAAGTTCTTTGTCCATGCCCACAAGTGGAATCATGATTTCAGGAATCAACTTCTTACCTTCACCAATCAACAAGCACGCGGCCTCAGCTATGGCACGCACTTGCATTTGATAGATTTCTGGGAAAGTAATCGCCAAGCGACAACCACGATGCCCCAACATTGGATTGAACTCATGCAAAGCCTTTACTTTCGAGCGCAGACGATCAAAGTCTGTACCCAAACGTTTAGCTAACTCTTTAGTCTCATCATCAGTGTGAGGTACAAACTCATGCAAAGGGGGATCCAGCAAACGAATCGTGACAGGCAGACCATCCATGATTTTAAACAATTGATAAAAGTCGTCGCGTTGAATTGGTAAAAGTTTCGCCAAAGCTCTTTCACGATCCATTTTATTATCCGCAATAATCATTTCACGAACAGAGTCGATGCGGTCTGCACCAAAGAACATATGCTCTGTACGACACAGGCCAATTCCTTCAGCACCGAAGTTACGCGCTGTTTGGGCATCTTTCGGAGTGTCTGCATTAGTGCGAACTTTCAACCGACGAATCCCATCAGCAATTTTCATGATTCGTTCAAAGTTACCGTCTAACTTCGGCTCGATGGTTTTCACCTCGCCCATAAATACTTCGCCCGTAGAACCATCCAAAGTAATAATATCGCCTTTTTTAAGAACGTAGCCCTTCACTTTTAAAGTCTCGGTGCGATAGTCAACTTCAACTTCGCCACAACCCGCCACACAGCACTTCCCCATTCCGCGCGCGACAACTGCCGCATGAGAAGTCATACCGCCACGAGTGGTGAAGATACCCTGGGCTGCAATCATTCCCGCGATGTCTTCCGGTGACGTTTCAATACGTACCAAAATAACTTTTTTACCTTGTTCTTTCCACTCGACTGCTTCTTCAGACGTGAAAACGATTTGACCATTTACGCCGCCTGGGGACGCCGGCAAACCTTTCGCCAATAATTTTCTCGGAGCTTTCGGATCCAAGGTCGGATGCAAAAGTTGATCAAGTGAAGAAGGATCCAAACGTAAAATTGCTTCTTCCTCTGTGATCAACTTTTCATCGATCATATCACAGGCAATTTTTAGAGCCGCAGCTGCCGTTCTTTTTCCATTGCGAGTTTGTAGCATCCACAAGACACCACGCTCGATTGTAAACTCGATATCTTGAATGTCGCGATAATGAAGTTCCAATTTTTTATAAATATCCACCAGCTGTCCGTAAGCCACTGGCAGGGCTTCCTCGAGGGAGACCATGCCCGTTCCTTGCGCCGCTACTTTTGTGATCGGCTGTGGTGTGCGTATACCGGCCACTACGTCCTCGCCCTGGGCATCGATCAAGAACTCACCATAGAAAGCTTTTTCGCCCGTCGAAGGATTGCGAGTGAAGGCCACGCCCGTTGCCGAATCCTGGCCCATATTTCCAAAAACCATAGACTGGATATTAACGGCCGTTCCCCAAGCTGCTGGAATACTATGTAAATCACGATAAGTGATCGCGCGTGGTGTGTTCCAAGAGCTAAATACCGCAGAGACAGAGCCCCACAGTTGCTCCCAAGGATCGGAAGGGAAAGACTGACCCGACATTTGGTGAATCAGTTCTTTGAACTTTTTAACCAAAGATTTTAAATCATCGATAGTCATTTCTGTGTCGAGCTTATAATGTTTTTCTTCCTTAAGATCCTCTAAGGTCACCTCAAGAAGTGACGAGTTTATTCCCATCACAACATCCGAGTACATTTGAATAAAACGACGGTAAGAATCCCAAGCAAATCGTGGATTGTTAGAAGACTTTGCAAGGCCCTCGACAGTTTGATCGTTTAAGCCCAAGTTAAGGATTGTATCCATCATTCCTGGCATAGAAGCACGAGCTCCGGAGCGAACCGACACAAGCAGGGGGTTGTTCACGTCACCAAATTTTTTACCAATTTTTACTTCGACCTTGGCCATCGCCGTCGTCACAGCAGGCTTTACCCAGTCAGGCAAACGTCCACCATTTTCATTGAAGTGAGTGCAAATCTCTGTCGAGACCGTAAATCCTGGAGGAACCGGAATTCCCAATGAAGTCATCTCCGCAAGGTTAGCACCTTTACCACCTAAGATGTTTTTCATTCCCGCATTGCCGTCAGTGTCACCGGCAGCAAAGAAATAAACGAACTTTTGGGGAATGCTTGCTTGTTGCCTAGAGCCTTCAGAATTAACGTTCTGTTGCATAAATCTCCTTAAACCATTTGGGACAGACAAGTCTTCATGCCCGTCCAGGCAAAGTATGTTTTGTAAGACTATAAAACACCGCTAAGTGCCTAATATCAATGAAAAATAGAGTTCTGAAAGCAATTCACAACCTAAAATTTTCACTCTGTTCAATCACAAAGGCAATTCAAAGGAAAATTCCGTAGTTAGGGGTACGGACTTCCTTTTGGTAGCACAGATGCGTCATGACGCACTATTGCTACCAAAAGGAAGTCCGTACCCTCCGACCTAGAAGGATTTCAATTTCGCGGCGATGTAGGTGTTGAGTTCTGTGATTTTGATTCTTTCTTGGGTCATCTTGTCACGGTGACGAACGGTAACCGCCTGGTCATTAAGAGTGTCGAAGTCGACAGTCACGCAGAACGGCGTTCCGATTTCGTCTTGGCGACGATAGCGCTTTCCAATCGAAGCCGTTTCGTCATAGGTGGCATCGAAATCTTCCGCCAACTGATCACGAAGCTTTACTGCAGGAACAGACAACTCTTCTTTTTTCGACAAAGGCAAAACAGCCACCTTGTACGGAGCGATTTCTGGATGCAATCCCAGAACCACACGAACGTCTTCTTTGCCGTCTTCACTGGTCGTGATTTCTTCGCGATAAGCATCACACAAGAACGCCAAGAACAGACGATCACAACCGACCGCTGTTTCAATAACGTAAGGAATGAATTTTTCCTTACTTGCTTCATCAAAATATTCAAGACTTTTTCCAGAGAACTTCATATGTTGAGTCAGGTCAAAGTCCGAACGGTTGTGAACACCTTCGAGCTCTGAAAATCCCATCGGGAATTTATATTCAAAGTCCGTCGCCGCACGCGCATAGTGCGCTAACTTTTCATGATCGTGGAAACGTAAATTCTCGGCTTTGATGCCATATTTGACATAGAAGCTCCAACGCGTCTCTTTCCACTCGTTGAAATACTTTTCATCCGTGCCGGGCTTCACGAAATACTGCATTTCCATTTGTTCGAATTCACGGGTGCGGAAAATAAAGTTTCCTGGCGTAATTTCATTGCGGAAAGACTTCCCGATCGCAGCGATTCCAAAAGGAATCTTGTTGCGTGATGACTGCTGACAGTTCAAGAAATTAACAAAATGTCCTTGAGCCGTTTCGGGGCGCAAATAGACCACACTGCCCGAGTCTTCTAAGGGACCCATGTGAGTTTTAAACATCAAGTTGAAGTTTCTTTCCTCAGACAAGTTTTTACTGCCACAATTTGGACATTTTTTATGCTGCAAGTAAGAGTCTGTGTTATCGGCTCTGAAACGAGTTTTACACTCTTTACAATCCACCAAAGGATCTGTGAAACCATCCACGTGACCTGAAGCCTTCCACACAGTGGGATGCATTAAGATCGCCGCATCCAAGCCCACGATATCCTGACGACGAGTCATCGCATTCCACCAAGCGCGCTTCACATTAAGCTTCATCAATGACCCCAAAGGGCCATAGTCCCAACAGCTTCCAAGACCGCCATAGATTTCGCTGGATTGAAAAACAAATCCACGACGTTTACTGAGGCTCACAAGTGTGTTGAGGTCTTCGCAATGCTTAATTTTCATGCAGGGCTCCGGGGTGTGTAGGAAATCAGGAATAATGGTTACACTTGGGTCCAGAACCAGTCAAGAAATCAGGGCCGAACTTGATCTCAGCCCCCCACTCAGCGAGCCTTAAGAAAGGGCCTGAAAGGAAAAGGTAGAAGGTTCTTTTCCCACGAAAAGAACCTTCTACCTTTTCTGGCCCCTTTTTAGAGGGAGTACTATGCGACGCATCTTGATGAGTTTCGTTTTGGCTATACCGATGATCAGCTCGGGTCAGACGATTGGCAAATTTGTAACGAAAGAAGAAAACATCCGCGAGAATATGATCCGCATTTCTCGCGAACTGGGCGTGACCTGTAACGCTTGTCACAATGTGCAAAACTTCACCCTCGATGACAAAAAGGCCTATAAGGTCAGCAAAGAGCATATGAAAATCACCCAGATGCTTAAGGACAAAGGTTTTGATGGTAAAAATGGCCCCGAAGCCACTTGCTTTATGTGTCACCGCGGAAAACTTGTACCTGCCTACAAGGAGCCTAACGGAAACAAGGTTCACTAAACTACGGTCGGCCCGGCCTCCGCCAAAAAAGAAAACCCCACAATGAAAGTTGTGGGGTTTTCTTTTTTCAATCCAATTAGACTCTGTGATTTAACAGAAGTCCAGGTTGCCTGAAATCTAGAATTCCAAAGGCAAAGAAACTGAAAGCATATAAGATGATAGTTCAGTCTTAGTACTTAGTGAAGCTCCATCGAATTTATCATAGCTGTCAGTCAAATACTCCAAGTTCAAAGAAACAAATGGCAGGCCCGTAAAACCCACGCCCAATTTCATTCCAGTGCCTTCATATTTACCGTTATCCAACTTGAGTTCATTCGTAAATCCATAACCAACCCATCCACGAACTAAAATCGGAAAATCGAGCCCCGCAACTGCATAATAAGAATTACGAGTTGCATCTTGATCTGCAGAACCATCCGGCTTTACTTTTCCGTTCATACCCAAATTTACATCCAAAGCCAACCACAACATGATGGGCGAGGCCCAACCAATACGTCCACCCAAATTCACAAGCTCTGTTTTCGATTCAGTTCCAGAAGAGGTCGTTTTACCCATTTCATAACCAAGGTAGGGTTCTAGCAAAAGATTTGCGTGCGAAACGCTGGTAAATCCCAAACTCAAGGCCACAATTACTAAAAGTTTTTTCATAGATTCGACTCCTTTTGTAATCCAAAAGAATTTCGGATTCGCCTATAATTCTGAACAGAGTTCATCTTAGGGTCAATAGCTATCCAGTCTAGGAGACAAAATGCTGCGAAATTTCAAAGACGATTACGAATTCTATCAGTCACTCCCCAAGAAACGCATCGGCGCCTCTGTTTTGTTATTTTACAAAGGAGACTTGTTAGTTGTCCAACCTACTTATAGTCCGGGATGGATCCTTCCCGGAGGCACAATTGAGGCCGAAGAGTCCCCCTTAGAAGGACTACATCGAGAGATTCACGAAGAACTCAGTCTGCAAATCGAACCACTCTCTTTGCTGGCTGTAGACTATGTTCACAATCGAGATGTTCGCGGTGAGTATTTGAATTTTCTTTTTTCCGCTAAGGATCTTACTGAAAAGCAAGCCCTGGATATTCAACTGCAGGCCTATGAGCTCAAAGACTACCGTTTTATTCCACTGGACCAGGCTTATGAGCTTTTAGTGCCCTTGATCTCTCGCCGAGTGAAGAATGCCATCACGGCCCTGGAGGAACGCTGTATGGCCCTCTATCTAGAGGATGGGAACGAACAGATCTTAACTTTCCCTCAACCCATTCCTCCAGAAAATTATGGACGAGGGCTGGAGCTATAAGCTAAGTCAGATGATGGCCACGCAGCCATGCCTGACTCGGCCTGGCTGGCCTGATACACCAACAATAGGCCCACCAACACCGTCAGGAACTGAATTGTTTTTTCAGCTATATCTCGAATATTTTTTTGAATGGTTCGCTGTTTCATACTTCTTAGGTTAAGAGCGAACATAAGCACTTCGCCATTCGCATTCAAGCGATCCCCAGACTTACAAAATGATTCTTACAAAGGAATAATCCCTGGCCGCACCGAGGACCAGAACCCGCCTCTAATGCGAGCTTCAGCGATGTTCGAAGAGCTTACTTTAAAAGAGAAATAGCCTTCGCATAATCTTGAGAAAACACAAAATTTCCCGCCACAAACACATCGGCCTCATGACAAAGCTTCGCGGTTTCATCCGTAATGCCGCCATCGACTTCAATTAAGCAGTTCAAATTTTGCGACTGGATTTCCAGACGCAGACGCGAAATCTTAGCAATTTGATCGTGCATGAAAGACTGCCCGCCAAAGCCAGGCTCTACCGTCATAACTAAAACCAAAGAACACAAAGGCAAAAGAGGCAAAACAGTTTCGACAGCTGTCCCCGGTCGCAAGGTGATGCCAGGCTTTGCGCCCAATTCACGGATGCGTTTTAAAACTGCGGAAGGATCCTGGGTCGATTCCACATGGATCGTCAAATAGTCGCTGCCCGCACTAATAAACTGTTCGATATATTTTTCCGGATTTTCAATCATCAAATGAACATCCAAAGGCAAGGACGAAACCTTTTTTAAAGACTTCACCACAGGCACCCCGATAGTGAGGTTCGGGACAAAATGTCCATCCATCACATCCACATGAATCCAGTCGGCACCGGCTGCGGCCACTGCCGAAATTTCTTTTTCAAGATTCGCAAAATCCGCAGAAAGAATGGATGGAGCAACCAATTTAGGGGAGAGTGATTTAGACATCTGCTGACTCCTTACGATATACATACGATGTAATAAGATGCTTGTCCGATTGCTTATTCGAAATCTAGACGGTTTTTTTACGATGTCTTCTCCGAAGAAACTACAGCGCAAACTGCGTCGTATGTTGTAAAGTCTAATCTGAGGTCCAATTTGACAGCAAGTTAAATACTTAAATCAGGAACCCAGACGATCGCCCGCCTGAAGATTATGTCCCTTTAAAAAGTCTGCGACCTTCATGCGCGTGCGCGATTCCGGCTGAACCTCTGTCAGCTTCAGAATTCCATCGCCCGTAGCAACGGTCAAATAGTCTGCGTGCACTGACGTCAACGTTCCCGGCTCCAAAGTGGAGCCTCCGTGAACAATAGATGCTTTGTGTAATTTTAGTTTTTTACCCTGCAAAAGGGTGTAAGTACCCGGGCCGTAGATAAAACCTCTGATTTTTCCATTGATCTCTTTTGCCGAAAGGCCCCAGTCGATCAAAGATTCCATTTTATCAATTTTTTTAGCAACCGTCACAAGGGCTTCATCCTGTGGTTGTGGAACCAAATTCCCACGCACATAATCCATCAGTTCAACCCGTAACAAATCTGCACCGAGCACCGCCAAGGTGTTGTGCAATTCGAGAGCATCCATATTGTCGCCGACACTCACTCGGCGAATGCCGATGATATCACCTGCATCGAGTTTTTTAACGACCCTCTGTAAGGTCACGCCACTTTCCACATCGCCCGCTTCAATCGCACGCTGAATAGGAGCCGCGCCCCGCCAACGAGGTAAGATAGACCCATGCACATTCACACAGCCAAACTGAAAGGAATCTAAAAAATTTTGCGTCAAAATTTGACCAAAAGCCACAACGACGCCGACCTCGGCGCCCCAACTTTTGATCTCTTGATTGATTTCTTGCGTGCCCTGCTCATCGGCACGAAGGGATTCTGGAGTTAAGACTTTAAGGTTGTGCTCAAGTGCTAAAACTTTCACCGGACTCGGCGTGAGTTGAAGCTTACGTCCTGAGGGACGATCCGGCTGAGTCACGACGCCCACAATTTCAAAATGTGCGTCGGCCAAGAGTGCTTTCAAAGATGTGACTGCAAAATCAGGGGTGCCTAGAAAACAAACTCGGACTTTGCTCACACGCGAACCTTTTCCTCGTCAGCCGTCTTTTTCTCTGAGTTTTTTTCTTTGTCTTCTTTCGGCGGATAGCCGTGTTTCTTAATTTGATTTTTGATTTTGTTAGATTTTACAAAACTCAAATGATCGATGAACAAAGTGCCTTCCAAATGATCCATTTCATGTTGCATGCAAATCGCTAGCAACCCATCTGTTTTCACAATGAACTCTTTACCGTTCACATCAAAGGCCTTCATTTCAACATAGTCAAACCGCTCGACCGTTTCGTAGTAACCAGGAACCGACAGACAGCCTTCGTCGAAAGTCGTTTTGCCTTCACCTTTGATAATTTCAGGATTGATCAAAATAAGCGGCTGCTGGACATCCGCCTCGAGGTCAGACATTTCTTCGTACTTATAACGTCTACCTTCTTCGTCTTTAGGACGTGTATCGATCACAAGCATTCTGACAAGTTCACCTACCTGAGGGGCTGCCAAGCCAATACCGTTCGCAGCATACATTGTTTCTATCATGTCCTCTGTCAGCTTTTTAAGCTTCGGCCCAAAATCTTTTACGGGCTCCGCAACTTCGCGTAAGCGGGGATCTGGGAATGTGAGGATTTTCATGACCATAGGAACCTCCAAGAAGGCCCCCATTGTATCAGCGTTTCAGCCGTTTGAGAAGGACCAAGCCAAATCCCCCCATGAGGATATTGGGAGCCCATGCGGCAACAAAGGGAGGAATAGTCCCATGCTGCCCTAAAGTGAGGCCAGATGAATATAAAACGTAATAGGCGAAAACGAGTCCTAAACAAATACCCACATTCAGCATAGTCCCCCCACTACGAGCCCGGCCAACACTGAAAGGAATACCCAATAAACACATCACCAAACCGGATAAGGCAAAGCCAAATTTGGCATGATAGTCGACCTCATAGGCGATGGTATCGAGGCCGGCCTCCTTATTTTTGGCGATAAAATGCTTGAGCTCTTTTTGGCTCATCATATCTGCCGTTTGTCCCGCACTTTGCAGATCCTTGAGGTCTTCATTCATGGTGACTTTTTTGCTCTTAAATTCACTGGTTAAAGGAAAGCTGGAGTCTTTTGAAAAGATGGTGACCGAGCCTTTTTCCAGTTCCCATTGGGGGCCACTCATGTTCACCTCCTGGGCACTGATCATTTGCACTAAATCCCAATCATCACTAAAAAAATACATCGTCAAACCCTGCGCGCGGTCCCCTTTGGCGTTCAAGGTTTTGATATTATAAATTGAGTTTTTGGAGCGGTACCAAATCTTACCCGTCTTTACTGTCGAAAAACGGTGCGGTTCTTTAATAATGTCGTAATAGTAAATATAATTTTTTTGCGTCGATGTTTTTGGAATCAGGCGATCACCTGCCATAAAACTCAGCAAAGAAAAAAACATCACTCCCACCAACATCGGCGCGGAGATTCGGATCAAACTCATACCACTGGCGAATAACGCAACGAGTTCATTGGCCTTATTCAAACTCGTCAGGGTTAAAATCACCCCCAGCAAACAGGCCACAGGCAAAAGCGTTTTGATAATTTCAGGGAAGGAGTACAAATAATACTTCATGAGGGCTTCGGGAGCGACCCCCTTCACATCCGCCATCGTCGACATCGCATCAACGGCCGTATAGAGGGTCAAAAAGACTAAAAGTCCCCCCGTAAAATATCCTAAAAATAGCCAAATCGTATATCTATCTATTCGGTTCACTCTTTAGTTGCCCCTTGAATTCCTATTATGTCTTGACTCAATGGCAAAATGCCATTTTACTTTCACTATGGCTTTACGCGTCTTACTTGCAGATGAAAGTTCCACAATTAAAAAAGTTATGTTGCTCGCTCTCGCCGACTTTGGCGTGGAAGTGAAAGCCGTACCTGTGGGCCTAGATGTTTTAGCCGTCGCCAAAACTTTCAAACCTGATATCGTCTTTGCCGACGTATTGCTTACCAAACGTTCTGGTTATGAAGTTTCTTTAGATTTAAAAAATGATCCCGAGACCGCTGCCATTCCAGTTGTATTGATGTGGAGTGGATTTATGGAAGTCGACGAAAGCAGAGTGGCAAACAGCAAAGCGGACAATCGCCTAGAGAAGCCCTTTGATACCGACACCCTTCGCGGCCTGGTCCATCAACATGTTAAAAAATCGACGACCAATCCGGTCAGCTCTTTTGTGGCCTTTCCTGATATGCCGGAGTTCGAAGAAACACCAGCTGAATCTAGCTCGGCCGATGCGGGTGTCGTGGATGATGTTTTTTCGATTCCTGAGGAAAGCACCAACGGCCACATGCAACTGAACTCTCCAGTCGACGAAATCGAAGAGGAATTCGCGGCAGTTCCCTTGACGGCCACGCCAAAATCTCCCGATGAATCAGATGAAGGCGGCTGGGCCCATCAAGATTTAACTAAATTTAAAATTCAAATCCCTGACAATGATAATTCGGACTTTGCATCTAAATTTGTCATCCCTCAAGATGACGATTTGGACAATGCTCACGTTGAAGTCGCCGGTGATTTTGAAGAGATCAGTTTTCATGAGAACGCCCCTGACTTGACCGAAAATCTGGTTAAAAAAGTTCATAAATCCGTCACCACTAAAATGATGGAAAGTCTGCAAAACACGCCGTCAAAGTCCGCAAATTTTAATGCTCAGCCCAATACCTCGGCGAATTCACCGCCCCATTCGCAGTCCAAGATGGACATGTCTGCAAATATGATGGAAAAGATAGTTCGTGACGAAGCTCGCGAAGTGATCGAATCCGTCTGTTGGAAAATCCTTCCCGAGATTGCAGAACGCATCGTTCGCGAAGAGATCAATAAAATTCTTCGCGAAACTGAAAAATCAATTTAATACCTTTAGGTCCATGGAAGGTGACGTTTCCAGTTTGGACTCAGCAAGAGTTCCAACGGGTAACCTGACAGACGACCTTTTAGCGAACCGACAAAAGAGGCCTTATGACTCTCGTAGAACTAATTCGCGCTGCCATCAAAGAAGACATGCCCCAGGGCGATGTCACAACCGAATCTCTGGCCCTAAAACCCCGCATGGGACGAGCCAAGCTCAAAGCCAAGGATGACATCGTTTTGTCCGGCGCTGGCGCCTTTGAACAATCCATGCATAGCCTAGAGCCCTCTTCCCGCATCAAATGGCACTTTGAAGAAGGCGATGAGATTTTAAAGGGCCAACTGATTTGCACGATCGAAGGTGATCTGGTGCAAATTTTAAAAGCGGAGCGTGTGGCCCTTAACTTTTTAGGACATCTTTCTGGCATTGCGACTTTCACTCGATGCTTTGTCAAACAAGTCGCGGGAACACAAACTAAGATTCTTGATACGCGTAAAACTTTGCCGGGTTATCGCGATCTTGAGAAAAAAGCCGTAGTCCACGGTGGCGGCGTGAATCACCGCATGAATCTCAGCACCGCGATTCTGATTAAAGATAATCATATTTCCATGATGGGCGGAATAACGCCGGCCGTGAATCGCATTCGCGAACACTCGGGGCTGACTGTGGAAGTTGAAGCCAGCACCCTTGAACAAGTGCAGGAAGCTGTCGCCGTCAAAGCACATCGAATCTTGCTTGATAATATGACTAATGAAACGTTGAAATTGGCCGTTGCCCTCGTTCCTGAAGGCATTGAAACCGAAGCCAGCGGAAATATGAATTTAGAACGCGTGCGAGCAGTGGCGGAATTAGGTGTGAACTTTATTTCTGTGGGCGCACTGACTCACTCGGCCCCCTGTGCTGATGTCAGCCTTGTGTTTAACTGGTAAGACAAAA
>JBBKWD010000128.1:0-22047 GCA_037968775.1 Bdellovibrio sp. | reverse complement strand
GTTCTAAATGATGAACGCCCTTTGAGGCTTGAAGATTTTCAATAGTTAAAACAGTTTTTGTGAAATCAATGGAGGTGCTGCGCTCTCGCGAAGCGCTGAGGTGGTGACCTACCATAAGTTCAGCCAACTCAGCAATGGAGGTCTCGGATGTTTTTATGTTGGAAACGATTTTACCGGCGCGCATTACAGTGACCCGATCACTGAGGCTTAGCACTTCTTTAAGCTTATGGGTGATGATGATGATTGTGCGACCCTCATCACGCAAGGCACGCAGGTTTTTAAAAAGATCTTGAACTTCTTGGGGGGTGAGAACTGCTGTGGGCTCATCAAGAATCAGAATTTTAGAATCTTGAGAGAGAACCTTCAAAATTTCTAAGCGCTGTTGTTCACCCACGGAAAGGTCTTCGACTTTGGCAGAAAGGTCGACTTCAAATCCGTACTTGTTGGCCAAGGCTTGCAGCCGATGTTTTTGTTCATTACGCGGTAATATTGAAAAAGCAGAACCCTTTTGTTGGAGCAGGATATTGTCAAGTGCGGTAAAGGGCTCTGCGAGCATAAAGTGCTGGTGAACCATGCCAATACCGCGATCCATAGCTTCAATCGGAGAAGAAAAGCAAACGGCTGTTCCGTTGACCAGAACTTCACCTTCGTCGGCCTGATAGAGGCCAAAGAGAATTTTCATGGATGTGGATTTGCCGGCACCATTTTCGCCGACGAGGGCGTGAATATGTCCTCTTTCAATGGCGAAGGATAAATCGATATTGGATCGACAAAGACCAAAAGATTTAGAAACGTGCCGGAATTCAACGGCGGGACTGTTCGGCATTGGATCTATTTCTTATAATAGTCAGGAACTTTGATCTTACCTGCTATGATATTTTTTTTAATCTCGTCGACTTTTTTCTTCATATCCGGCGTGATCAATTTTTCGTTGTACTGATCGAGAGTGTAGTCGACTCCCTTATTGGCGAGGCCAAAGCGCATCACACCGGCTTGGAATTTTCCGGCTTGAGTCTCTTTGATCGTATCAAAGACGGCGACGTCGACTGACTTAAGCATGCTGGTCAGGATAACTCCCGGCTTCATCCAATTTTGGTTAGAGTCGACCCCAATAGCGAATTTCTTTTGGTCCTCAGCTGCATCAAACACCCCGGAGTTAGAGGCGCCCGCTGCAACAAAGATGACGTCGATTCCATTGCTGAACTGTGAGAGTGCCAACTCTTTGGCTTTTGCGGGATTGTTCCAAGCTTCACCAGTGACACCGACATAGTTTTCGGTCACTTTGATTTTGGGCAGGATATACTTTGCCCCCGCAACATAACCCATCGCAAATCGACGAATCAGTGGGATATCCATACCGCCAATAAAGCCCACCGCCTTATTTTTAGATTTGAGGGCAGCCAGGGCCCCCACTAAAAAAGAACCTTCGTGTTCTTCAAATAATAAAGAGCGAACATTAGCAGCTTTGACCTCGCCATCGACGAGAGCGAATTTTATTTCAGGAAATTGGGCCGAAACTTTCTTAACAGCATCTGTTTGTGCAAAGCCAATTCCGATCACAAGGTCGAATTTCTTTCGCGCAAAAGCTCTGTGAAGATTCTCAACAGCGTTCACATCTGTTGCTTCCACATACTTCAGTTCAATTTTTAATTCTTTTTCTGCTTTTATTGCACCAGCGTAAGCCGCGGAGTTAAATGACTTGTCATCTTTACCGCCTTTATCTAATACCAAACCAACTTTGAGAGTCTCTGCTAGTGAAAAATTGCTGAGCAACATCATTAACAAACTTGAAATGAATATTTTTGTGACCACAAGAACCTCGCTTGAAGTGATATGTCGAATGCCGAATAAGCGTCCGATATCACATAAAAATTCTGAGACTTTGTCGTCGCAAAAGTAGGATTTAACACTCGGTGAGTCAAGACAAAAGGATTGTAAACCCTTGAGTAGAGGCCGTTACAAGTCAGTTATGTCTAAATTTCAATTAGGCACGTGTTTCAAGGCAGTCTAGGATGAGCCTAAATATTTGAACAACCTTTCAACAGGAAAACTTGGAGGAATTAGAGCATGGAATCTCAGACTATACTCAACGGCGGAGTAAACTCCCTTGGTTTTATGGGGAACACCCAAAACATCAGCATCCCTAGCACTTCGAATGTCCCTTATGAAGTCATTCATCTTAAAGAAGAAGAAACAATCTTCAAAGAGGGTGAATTATCAAAGGGTCTTTACTATGTCCACACTGGATGTATAAAAGTGGTAGTTAACAGGGCACACGCTCGCGGTCGTACGACGACGAACGAGTATGTGACCAAACTTGTGTCACCAGGAGAGTATTTTGGTTATAAAGCACTCGTTAAGGCGGCACCATCCCAAAGCCACGCAAAGGCCGTTAAATCCACAGTGCTGTGGCTTTACCCACGTGAACTGATTCAGGTTGCCATTGCGCAGTCTAGTCCTTTGGTGAAGTTGTTGTTGAATCAAGCGGTGAATGATCTTGAGTCATTTGAAACGACCAGCCAGTTGCACTATTTGGCATCGGTACAAGAGCGTATCGCTTACCAACTTGTGATGCTTTCGGACAGATTTGGCGTGCAGACTCCAAATGGTGTTTCTTTGAATCTCAAACTCACGCGAAACGAATTTGCCCAGCTGGCGAGTACGATCAATGAGTCCCTTTCTCGTCATTTGACGGAGTTTAGGAACGAAGGCCTGATTGATTTGAATGGTAAAGAAATCATCATCAAGAACAAGGAAGGCTTGATGAAAAGATCAGGAAATTTCTAAGGATAGAAATAATTTCAATGATCAATGATCAATGTGAACCCACGCTTAAAATGCGTGGGTTTTTTTATGGGTCATTTATAGAGAAACTCTCTCTACAGCTTTAGGTGCCATTTTTACGGGCTGATGAGGGCTTAGTTTTTACAAAACGTTATCGAGAAGTGGGAAATTGGAGAGCACTCTTTGACTGTCGTCGGGTTCTGAAGGACTCTCCTCTGCATTATTCTGTCCTAAACTGTTTTGGAGCTCTTGTGGCGAAAAAAAATGTTTCTCGGTCGCCCAAATCTACCTTATCTAAAGCTGTCTTTTTAGACCAAAAGTTTTGGTCTAACTTTGCCAAGAATACTTGGGAACAGAAACCCCTGATTTTGAAAAACGTTAAATCCGGTTTGCTAGAAATGGGCGATGCTGCCATTTTTGATCTGTTGGTTCTTTATAGCAACCGCTGCCGTAAACTTAAAAATCCTGAGGGATTTAAATTTTATATTAGTGGCCTTAAAGCTTACGACGAAGATGTCTTGCAGGTTTTGCCAGTAAAAAAAGACAAGAATCTTTTGGGCTATCATGCTCGCATGAAGGCAATGTTTTCGGATTATTGCCTCGTTTGTGATGAACTCTTAAAGTCGAACTTGGAAAATCAAGCCTTGCTAACAGATTTCACAGACGAGCTTTATCGCCATGTGGGATTTCCGAATCGTTTTTCCGAAATGGGTCTTTATCTAGGGAACTACCGTAAAACACCCTTCGGTGTTCACGTGGATCGCTGTGGAGTTTTTAGTTTTCCGGTTGCTGGTGTTAAAATATTTCGGTTGTGGACTTCGGAGTTTGTTAAAAGTAATCCCAAGCTGGATAGAGCCTTTGAATATTCCAAATACAAAAAAGCTTCTCGGTTGATCGAGGCCAGTCCTGGGGATCTGACTTATTGGCCTTCTTCGGCTTGGCATATTGCAGAGTCCGATGGTTCTTTTAGTGCGACTTGGAGTCTAGGGGTTTGGGTCGACAAATCTCATGGGGAAATGGTTTCTGAATCTCTCAAGGGTCTTTTAGACGAAAAGTTGGGCGCGCCCGGTAGTTCGGCGATGACGCCTTTTAAAAATCTGCATGAAGACTCGGGAGAGATTTCTCAACTGCCAGAAGCCTATGTTCAGTCGATTGAAGTGTTGCAGAGCTTGAGTTTATCCGAACTGAAAGAGACCTTTTTGAAGTCTTGGATGGTGCAGATATCTTTGCAAGGATTTAAAAGTATTCCGCAAGTTGATTTCACGGTAGGATTTAAATCAAAAATTGAATTGCGTAGTGATCGGGCCCCGGTTTTGTGGCAGCTGGGGGTTGCTAATAAAACTAAGATATTTTTTAGTTTTGGAGGCGTGTTGGTGGAAAGGACTCAGGTTGGCGGTCTTTTGAATTTGGTGAAAGCCCTCAATGCTGGAAAGTCGTGTTTGGTTTCCGAGTATCTAAAAGGAGCGACAAAAGATTTCGATCTTAAGGCTGTACAAACCCTCGCTGATGCGGGGGCTTTTGCTTGATAGTGTTGTCCTCGTTTTTCGCGGATTTTAGTATCTGCTGTTTTAGCGGGAGTTCTACGCACAAGGACATAAGCTCAATTGTAAAATTAGGCTAATTTGAGCTTTTTGGTTTTGACTCGCTGTGGGGCGCCCGATACGAATGTCCGTGTCCGTTTTTCTAGTTTCAGTCAATGAGGTGGCCTATGCTTAAAAATGCTCTGTCTATTGTCTTTGTTTGTGCGCTTGCTGCAGGTTGCGGCGGAGGTTCTGCCGGTAGTGCCGGCGCTGGCGATAATGTTGGTGAATTTGGTGCTGCAGATTTGGGCTATGAGCCTGTATCTCGATGGCCGGGACAAGGTCAGTACTCTTATGATTTCGATTACACTTACAATGGTGCTCGCTGTGTGGCGAAGCAAGATTTTAATAGCGAAGCAAAGTACTGCTTAGGCCTGCAAGATCAGACGCTCAATCAGTCTTGTGCCTTATCTTTGCGTAAAGATAGCTATGAGAGTGAATGCGGAAAGGACTTTCAAGAAATCAATTTTCAAAAGTCTTTTTGGCTTTCGGGCTATGATTCACGTTTGCAAAAGTCTTGTGAGACCGGTCGTCCCGCAAGCTTTACGTTCCGAACTGCAAAAAAATTCTGTCAGTTCTTAAAGGATGAAAGTCTTCATAAGGGCTGCATGTGGGATAAACGTTTTCAAGAATTCCAAACTTTTGGTTGTGGCGACGGATTCTCGACAGCGCCAGTCGCAAAGTCTCCAGAGGAAGGTTCGACGCCTCCTCAGCCTCCGCAACCACCTCAGCCTCCGCCGCCTACGACTCCCGCCGATCCTTTGGATCACATCGCTGTAGTTCGCAATCTGCGTGCCCAGGGAATTGAAGTAGAGGTAAATTGGTCGGCGCTGCGCGACTCCGATAGACATCGCTTCCCCGGTGAGCCCACCGTCGAAGCTCGTTTGCAGACAATGTGGCAAGAAATTGCTAAAAATGAGAGGGCCTTTATCGCGCGAAAGGATTCCATTTCCAAAATCCAGGTCACGATCTATACGAACTATCGCCGTTTCGGAGACGTCAAACAATCGAGTATCGATTTTGAAACAGGACCTGGCGATCTGGAGCAATATTTCCCGCTGTTCGATAAGCAACTGAAGTACAGTCGCGAGTTGGGAATGAACTTTAGTTTCATTCATAGTGGCTATGCCACCGACGCCGCCCCTTATCGTCCTTTAAGGGAAGTTCTTGACGTTATCGAAAGCCGTTGGGCCGATGTTCAGGCGATTAAAGGAACAGTAGCTGAGCTACACATTGATTCCTACGCAGCTTATTTTTCAACAAGTAAAACTTTGACCTTAAGTCGTTCGAAGACGCCAGAAGATTTTAAAAGATATCTTCAACTTCTTAAGCCGCTGGGGCCTTTTTATTCTTGGGCCGAAAAAAATGACGTGAGCATTGAGTCCGATTTCAATCTTGAGCAGGACTCCGATAAAATTCGTCCTGCCTTTGAGTTCTTGCAAAACAATCTCGATAGTCTTTCGTTGGCGGTGCGTGCAGGGCTCTTAAAGAAGCTCAAGCTTTACTTTACGGACGGTGACTCCAATCACTTCTCATCTTCGCAGACTCTAATTCTGGCGGTCGGTCCCAACAGCCGCGCATTTCTTGGTGCATGTCTGAAAAATTTCGGTAAAATGGCAAAGATGAGTTTGGACCTCGGTGCGCCGATTAGTAATAGAAACTCTGAATTAAAAGAAGACTTCAATAGAGCGGTCTCGCTAGCTGAAATGGTCTGGCCAAAGGTTATGGCAAAGGCCAATAAAATTAAAAGTGTCACATTCTTTTATACCTCATCGTATTACCCAAGCTCTCAATCGCTTACGATAGGCGCTTCGAGTTCTTTAAAGGAAACGGAAGATGTGATCGCAAAGATTAGATAGACTGATCAAATAGATGGACCAGGTAATTGAATGGAGAGTTTGAAATATTTCGAATGATCGCTATGAACCCACGCTTGAAAGGCGTGGGTTTTTTTCAAAAGGCCGCTGAAAGCTCAGCGGCCAAGGCCTTACTTAAGACCTTGTTCAGTCGCGATAGCAGAGGCTCTTTCTTTGAGATCCGTGATGTTATTGAGATCAAATGTTGTGTTGTCTTTAAAAGAACCAAAAACATTTGCAAGATCCGAAGAGATCACATGGGGACTTGCAGGGTGCTTGTCAGTGATTTTGCTGAGCTCCATTTGGGCCTCATCTGACATCAACCAGGCTGCGAAGACTTGGGCAGCAGCTGAGTTGGCACTTGTGTTCAAAATGGCAACGCCATCAACATTGACGTGGGCTCCGATATCATTTTGATTTGGAATAGAGGCTTTTACTTTAGAACCGGGGTGAGTTCTCAGATGTCTCATATAATAGTAAGTATTTGCTATACCAACCAAACAAGTTCCATTTTCGATATTGGCGATCACACCATCGAGATCTTTTTCAATCAACGGAAGGGCGTCACTGTTTACGGCCCAAGATTTTAGGACTTGAGTCGTTTTCTGTTCACCCCACACGCCTAAAAGGAATGAGTGCAGGCCGACAGTGTATTGGGCACCTTTTTGGCGCAAACACAGCTTTCCTTCGAACTTCGGGTCCCCTAAAGATTCGTAAGTTTGCACTTCGTTAGCAGAAACCAGCTCAGAATTATAGTAAATGATGCGAGAGCGTTTCAGCAAACCAACCCACATATTTTGGTTGTCTTTTAAATGTGCTGGCCAAGATTTAAGTTCTGTCGCCTGTAGGGGCTCTGTCAGTCCGTGACGGGCCAAGGTGTTCAGCATATCAGCGTCCTTCATGTGGACGATATCAAACTGAGGATCTACTTTGCCTTTTAAGATATCAGCAATAGCCGCATCACTCGAATTATAGACAACATGGAGTCCTGACGTTTGTGCATGGCGAGCGTTAAAAAGATCCACTAAGGGGGCCGCTTGCTCTTTTGGAAATTGGCCAACCCAAGTCAGACTTGGAATTTCGGCAGCAGCGAATTGAAGGCAACCTAACAGGATGGATAGAAACGCAAATACTTTCATGGCTTTCCTCTTTTTAAATAGGTGAAGCACCTATTTAAAAGAAGCTCATTAGAATGAGCATCAAAAAGCGAAATTTCAGCGCAATTGAAAGCCTGTTGAGAGCTTCTTGATAACCAGTCGAGAGTAGGACGGAGATTCCTCCGCCGCTCTCAGTCGGTGTAAACCCTATGGCAACAGGAAATGCTTCCGGCCACTGGTGCCACCGTTTGTGGGATAACAAAGTCCTGCTTCGTAAGGGCGTTGGAAAATTTCAACGGCTCCTGGTGGGACATAGGCATAGCGTGGAAAGATTCCGTAACCGCCTTGAGGCAAGGCGACGATCATGTCGTTGATATAAGCACGACGCAAATAGGGCGACAAGGTCACCGGATCATAGGGAACCATGATGCGAACGGAAGCTGTCGTCATCACCGGAACGCCACCACGACTTAAAACATCGACGATATTTTGTGGCAGGGGGTTGAGTTGTGCTTGCATGAAACAACCAGGTCCGGTCGGGCCGAAAGCCAAAACATTTAAAGAAAGCCCGCGCTGATTCCAATCCTGCTGCCGATTTGATAAAACGGCTTCCAGCAGATCTTTACGAGTCCAACGGGGTTTATTAGATTTTAAAAGTGCCAATCCCGCAGCGACTATCGCTGCAGAATTCGAGCTGCCACGGTACTCATCGCCATCTTCTGTTATCAAAGAAGATGGCGCAAAAATATCAGGCTTACCTAGGCGACGAGAACTTGAAGACCGATCTGAATCCGAAGCGCCCACGGTGATCACAGTGCTGTTATCTGCAGGATTTAAAAGAGTTTCGTCTTGTGAGTGGGATCTCATAGTGAGGTTCGCACCATCTGCCGTAATACGCAAAACATCGCGGTCTCTAAAGTTTTTAGAGCGATTCTTGACACGAATATAGTAAGTGCCGGGTTTTAACTCTGCTTGAATAATTTCACGCGGATATTTTGAAAAACCTGGTTGATCGGCGTCTTCAGTTGTTTGAGTCAACGAACTGGTTTGAATAATATTGAGCAAATCATCTGTTAAGGCCAAATCCAAATCTTTGTTGGTTCCTTTGTCGACGTCATTTTTAAAATCATTCCAAGAAAGCACAATCTTCACCGGGCACTTGGTGCGCCCCGTGCCTTCGCATTTTAATTCCAGGGCATTGTTCTGATCCGGTAACTGCACCCAGTCGTCTTTTAAAGTTTTAATACGAGAGTTGTAAGTCGTCAGCGCAAAGTTTCCAGCTGCATTGACCCAGATGATTCCCTCAGATGTTGCGCGATTAATTTGTGCATTGATAAATCCGGTGCCGTCAAAGTTGCCACCGTATTCCCAAACTTCGGAATAAAGAACGAGGTCCACTTTGTTCGCGATCATATCGTCGATTGAAGCCTTAAGATTGGTGTAACCAAAGGTATTGTAAAGAATAAGTTCGGGTTCCCATTGTTCAGCTTGCAAATCATCAGTCAAAAGACCAATTAGGATCTGAGCCATTTTTAAACCGTGATCTCCTCTGCTCTCGTCATTTTCTTGAGTCGACGTTGGCGTTGGAATCGGTGGTGGTGGCTGAAGGGGGCCAGCGAAATAGCGAGTGTTTTGCGGAAGGGTGCGACCGATTTCTTCTTGATAGCCAAAAAATCCTTTATCAAGAACAGCAATTCGCAGACGACGGCCTTTGTTGGCTTGTTCGTAGTACTTTGTGAATCCCAGGCTGTTTTTAAATGAATCTAAATTTGAAAAAGGTTGTCCAGCAAATGCAGACAAAGAAACAAAAAAACTAATTAAAAGTGAAACATAAAATTTCATGTTCGGCCTCCTGGGATTTCAGGGAACTCCATCCTGGAAGGTCATTCCCAACTCATCTTGAGCTGGGAATAAAAGTGGTTCGCGACCCTTTGGCGACGAACCACTTAGGGTTTACCATCTACGATTCGAGTAGTAGTAATAGTTGTAGTAGCCATAGTTGTAAGAGTAACAAGGGTTGTACCAGTTACCGTAGTAGTACATATAGCTGTAATAGTTTGAATAGTAATTGTTGTAGAAATACCAGCTCGAAGCGCCGCCATCACGGTCCAATTCGTTGCTTAAGTTTTTCTGAGAAACTTTGTTGAAAGTTCCTTTTTGCGCCAAAGCTTGCGCTTGGGCATCGTTTTTCATAACTGATGAAGAAGCCAAAACGGAAGCTTCATTTGTACGTGTATCAACGCGAACAACAACTGTTCCGTTCATAGACTGATTGGTCACTGATGATTCATTATCAAGTTCACTTGCAAAGGCAGATGTCGTCATGCCTAAAGCAAGAGTCGCTACTAAAAGTAGATGTTTCATTGGAACCTCCAAGGGTGAATATGTTGCCTCCTTCTTATGCTTTCCTCTCTGGAAGTCACCCGAAAAGACGCTGTGCTTTGAAAGTTCTTGACGCAAGTTGACTTTAGCACTAACCGAGGGACGTGGAACCTATTGGATATATTGAATCTTGCTATCGTGATAAATTCGGCACCCCGCGCCAGCCAGGACTTGTAAAAAAGTCATGGGCTCGTCTGAAGCTGCGGGCTGATTTGCAACCCGAAGAATCCCTTCAGGGACTCGAAGGCTTTAGTCATGTCTGGCTAATTTGGGTGTTTCATCAAAACAAAGTTTCACGCTTTCACTCTAAGGTTCACCCGCCGCGTTTAGGTGGGAAAAGTATGGGTCTTTTTGCGACCCGAACACCGCATCGTCCGAATCCTATCGGTCTTTCGCTCGTTGAATTAGTAAGTGTTGAAAAAGATGGAATTGTCGTAGCCGGTGCCGACCTCGTGGATGGCACTCCGATATTGGACATTAAGCCCTATTTACCAGAAGTCGAAGCCTTGCCTGAGGCCCGAACCGGGTGGCCTCGAGAGCTCGACAAAGCTCTTATCGAAGTCACTTTTAATGATCAAGCAGAGTCGCTCATGCAAACGTGGGAAGCACGCAATCCCGACAAAGCACTGCGCGAGATTATCGTGGGCACCATTCAACAAGACCCCCGTCCTGTGGTTTATCGGGGATTTGAGGCCGGAGATTCACCTTATCGCAGTACACATGCCGTGAGACTCTTTGATGGGGACGTTCATTTCAAATTTGAAAGTCCGACTTTAGTCACCGTCTACGATATTCTTTTTACACATATTTAGTTGCAGTTGCTTTTTCTTTTAGCACTTTGATAGAGTTCTTTCGAACCTACTATCGGAGGAACTTTGAGAAACTTGGAAACGGCGTCTCATTCAGAAAGTAACACTCTTCGCAAGGTCCCAACACTCAGTCTGGCGAGCTATACAAAAGGCTCTGATGCAGACCGGGCTCTTTTTATTGACGGCCTTTTTTCAGGTCTTAAAGAATACGGCTTCATCATTTTAAAAGATCACGATGTTAAAACGTCGGAATTAAAACAAGCCTACGAAATTTTGGCGCGTTTTTACAGCCAGCCTGCTGAAGTTAAAAATAAATATGTATCCCCAAAAATTGGATTTCAGCGCGGCTACACTCCTTTCGGACAAGAGCACGCTAAAGATTCTCCGGTGATGGATTTGAAAGAATTCTGGCACCTGGGTCGTCAATTACCCGAGGGACACGCCTTGCGATCTGTTTATCCAGATAACATTTGGCCGACAGAAGTTCCTGAATTTAAGACTTTGTTTACGTCACTCTATAATTCCTTGGAACAAGCGGGTGATGTGATGATGGAGGCTTTAACGAAGCCTCTTGAAGTGGAATCTGATTTCTTTGCTCGTATGACCAAAGATGGAAATTCAATCTTACGTCTTTTGCACTATCCACCAATTCCAGAAGGTGTGGATCCTCGCTGTGTGCGGGCGGCGGCTCATGAAGACATCAACTTCATCACGATTTTACCTGCGGCGACGACTTCGGGTTTGCAGCTGAAGGACCGTGATGGAACTTGGCTGGATATCGTTTCAGAGCCAGATACATTGATCGTCGATGTCGGTGATATGTTGGCCCGAATGACCAATGATCTTTTGCCGTCGACGACTCACAGAGTGATCAACCCCCAAGATGGCAAGAACTCAAGTCGTTTTTCAATGCCGTTCTTTATGCATCCTCATCCAGAGGCGATTTTAAGTTGCCTGCCTTCTTGCAGAGGTGCGGGCGCTAAATATGCGGATATTTCATCGCACGAATTCTTGATGCAACGTTTGCGTGAGATCGGTCTATTGAAATAATAAAGGGGGCTTTGCCATGTTAAAGCTTTCTAGTTTGTTAGTTTTGAGTCTTTTATTAGTTGGGTCCATTGGACACGCCATGGATAAGCGAATGACCTTTCGTTTTGTTTCCTATGGTGCCCATCATTATGAGGTGTCTTCTACCTGGAATTCCAACACCCAAGAGTCCACGATTCGCATGGCTTTGATTCCTGTTTCTATCGACGGGGAGCTGATCGATAAATCTCTGTCATTTCGGGACGTGAACGAGGTGAGTTTTTATCTTTTGGATTCTCCTGATGTCTCTGAATCCTGCCAGGAAGTGACGGGCTGGAATTTTGAATACACGCCTGATTTGCCAAGCCTTGTTATGTACCTGATCCTTCGGGGAGCTGGATGCAAAAAAGTCGGTGAGAATTTGGACCTGTATCTGTCACGTATCCGATTTCAAGGTCTTGCGCTGCGACCCGGCGTAAGCATTGACCTGGCCGTAGAGGTCAGTCGATAAATGAGTATGAATAAAAAAAATCTGCCTCTCTTACTTGTTGGAATTGTACTTAGCATTTTATTTGTCAAATACACGAATAATGAAAAGTCATCTCTTCCTGAGGCCGCGGATTCTATTGTCACAGAAGATGAGGGTGTGGATGAGGACGTGGCGACTCTGCCAAAGAATTCTTCTGTGGCGGCGACACCGGCACTACCCACTGAGGGTGCTTCGGGCTTCTTGCCAACCGAGATGGCGGAGCCAGCAGTTTTTGAAAACTACAAAAAAAGTTTTTCAGAAATGGCGACTTGCCTCACGATGATCACCAAGCCGCTGAACCCAAATGCAGAAGTGAACTTTGAAACCTTCAATCAAACGATTTCACCGGACCTCGGCGATATTGTGTCGCAGTCGGAAGACTGGAGCACTGTGGATCTTCGAACACCTTCGGGTGAAGTTCGCAGGATCTTTCTGAAGAATTATACTCCGGATGATGATGATGGTAAAAAAACGCTTCGTTATACCGTGATCACTCCTGATGGAAAAGAAAAGGAGCTGCCGATTTCTCAAGAGATCGCAGATGACCCTTCTGAAACACTAATGGCAAGTCTGGAGTCCGATGGCGAAGTGATTGGTCGATCTAGGGCTCGCCGTATTTATTATGAAAATGGCGATGTACTTTTGTTAGGCGAACACAACGGCAAGATTTCTTCCTATGAGCTTGCTCACGGTGGCAGCACTTATCGTTGTACGAATACCGATAGTTCCAAGACTTTTTCTTGTCGGTGTTTTTAGAGTTTGGGACATATTGCTGAAAATAAGAACCCGAACCATTGACCCTTAATCGGCGTGTGTGGCTGGCGACTGTCTGAAATGTATTTCAAGTTCAATTGAAGTAATATCGGATTCATCTTTGCTCTGCTGTCCGTCATATGGTGGCAGCCCCTCATTATTTAAAAATAAAGAAATATCTCCGCCATCAATAAGTGTTCTGGTCGCATGGAGCAGATTGCCGTGATTAAGAATAAGGTGACTGCCTGGAAAATTATTGAATGCTTAGGGGAAGTGACGACTTTTAGGCCTTTAGAAATCGTGGTGGACCGTGGGCCACCGGAACAAATACAGTTCCAAGATGACTATGATCAGCGGGATTCGACGTGGTGATTTTGCCAGGTAAGGGGGGCTTTTATCCAAAACGTTGGAGTCTGGGGAAAACCATGTTTATTTTACCTGTAGCGAGAGCTTGAAGTGGGGGCAAAGACCTGTGGTACATAAGATACCTTATCCGAATGTTCGATCATAGCCCCCAGGTGGTGGGGGCTATGAGTTCATGCACTCACGAATGGGCTTTTATCCTTCTTATACCTTTACAGCTAACCAAAAACAGGGACAACCGATCATTGGCAAAAAATCACTTGTATCTTGGGTTTCGTGATATTGTACTGCCATCAGAGAGTAGACAGATCATGTGATTTCAAGTGGTTGACGGAATCGCCTCCACCGCTTTCGAACCATGATCTTAAACACTTGGTGTTGAACTTTGGTGTTCGAGATGACTCATTCATGGTTCCATGATCTTTCGAGGAATCAGGTGATTAGGGAGTTCTTTAAAAATGAAAGCTGACGACTATTACAAAAAGATCGAATCCAAGTGGGCGACTGAATATCCATCTTCTACACGCATGGATGAAATATGGAGCTTTTATAAAGAGTGCGGTTACGAGAATCCACAAGAAACACTTGGAAAGATTCTTGATAAAGTCGAGTGGCGCAAAAAGAAAATTCTCGACTTCGGTTGCGACAATGGCCTCATGCTTAATTTTATTTGCACCCGGTATCCGGAAGTCTCGGGCGTTGGAATAGATATTAACTCCAGTGCTATAGAAAAAGCTCAAAAAGCATTTCCAAATTATGATTTCCAGTCATTTAATGGCATCAAAACTAGTTTTGAAGATAAGAGTTTTGATCTGGTGTTCATAAGTGCCGTCATAAAACACGTCCGATACGAGGATCGTGAAATTGTTTACAGGGAGCTAAGTAGAATTTCCGATAAGGTGTTTTTTATCGAGGCTGACTCAAAGATAAAGGAAGAAGTTCCTCACGGAAGTTGGACGTTTTACAACTCTAATTTTGAAGAGGAATTTAAACGTTATTTTGAACCTATCGATGTTTTACATGAAGCTGGAGACATTTTGGGACTGTATAACTGTAAATAGCGGTGATCCTCACTGTGTGGTGAGTTCGTGGTTCCGTATCAGGAGCTTGTAGAATTCAGTCAAAAGTCGCACGTAGTATTTTTAAACAAGGAACGCTTTGAAAACACACAATTGGAATATCAGAAAAGCTACTATTGATGATGCTGAGGGTCTTCGAAATTGTATGTTTATGGCGTACTCGGAGTATCAAGATCGATTCAAAGGATTACAGCTACCTCCAATGGAAGTCGACTACGAAGAGGAAATCAAATCATATCCGGTGTGGATAGCAGAATCTGGCAAGGAGATTGTCGGCGGCTTAGTATTAGTGTTTGAGCAAAGTTCTGCCACAATCGCCAATGTAGCCGTTCGACCAGACTTTCAAGGGCACGGGCTGGGGCGAGGATTGATGACCTTTGCTGAATCAGTAGCTCGAGAAAAAGGCTATCAGAAAATGGGATTGGCGACCCATGTTCTCTTTTCTAAAAATGTTTCTGTATATTCGAGAATGGGGTGGACTGAGGTCGGTCGCGACGACACCCGAGTGTATATGGAAAAACAAGTAAGTAAATAATCAACATGGATACGAAATCGAGATGGTGCAACTCTCGCAACGGTTTTATAGAAGGCGAATTAAGAACTACCTGTCCGAAAAATTCAAAACAAACGGCACCTAAGCTACTTCTGCGCGACTGACTTGCTTGCGAGACTTGTCCACTTTTGCGTAGGTTTTATCGTGTGGATTCTCAGATCCACGTTTGAGGCGTTTCCGTCGAGTATTCTGGCCTGGGTGAGAGCGGAGCCGTACAGACAGCAAAAGCCATGCTCAAACACTATATATTCGATTTAGGTAACAAAACGTCAAGTTTTATTGACAAAAAATAGAATATGCTGATAGGGTTTGAATATGCAGTTGGATAAAAAATTAGCTCTAAGAGCCCTCAGCCTCCTCGACGAGAAAATTGTTGCAGCGAGATTGCCTTATGTTCGCATCACTGTCGGCGGTGGTGGCGCCTTGCTTCTTGCCCATAATTTTCCGGGTAAAACCAATGATGTTGATGGCATCACGACAAATATAAAATTTGAAGAGATCAAAGGGCTCGCTGAGGCCGTGGGCAAAGAGCTCAAGATAGACCACGATTGGCTAAACCCCTATTTTTCTGCTTTCACCTTCTACTTACCTTCTGATGCGAAAAATAGATTGTCAGTGATTTATAATGGTAAGGGACTGATCGTTGAAGCGCTTGGAGCTGAAGATATTCTTATAATGAAGTTGATGGCTGGCAGAGCCAAAGACCGCGCCCACATCAAGCATCTCATCACTGGCGGCGCCGACCTCTCGATCGTTGAGAATCGCCTTCAAGAGCTCAAAGAAGGGAAGACTTATTCCTCCCAAGCTGCGGACGCCCTTGATTTACTCGATGAGGAGATGGACGAGTGAATTTAAAGAGTGGTGAGTCTTCAATCTATTACAAGCTACAAAACCAGGCTCTCTCCCTGGGAGAAAAAGATGTTGCTCGCATTTTCGATATGGTTCGATTTGATCCACGCCTCATGGAAGTTGCTACAGAATTCATTCGCGACTACTGGTGGAATCTGAACTCTGCAGTTTTAAACAAAAGCCTAAAAAACTCGAAGTACCCCTATTCTATTAGACCCACCATCTCGGCGATCCTGAAAAACAGCACTTTCCCAAACAACAACATCAGACAGCAATTCATCGAGTGGTACGAATCCGTTGTATCTGGAATTAAAAGTCCCCCGCTTCAGTTGTTTTATTTTGGTTTAAGCAAAATCGGCTCAAGATCTATGGAACGCGAACAAACTGAGGCCATTCCTTGCTTTCTGGATTTCAATTTGCTAGCGAAAGATATTCCATTCAACAAAGGCTTACCGGGAACAGTCAAAACGAAAGAGCTCCTCACTCACGTTCGCATAGATGCAAAAGAGGCCCTCAAGTCCGAGCTTGCAAGTAAAATCAAACATCTAAAGATCGCCGAAAAGCTCACCAATGAACAAATCGCCAAACGCCTGGACATGAATAGATCCTTCGTCAGCAATATTATGAACAATAGACTTGAACACATCACCGTCGACTATCTTTTGGAAAAAACAAAATCTTTATAATACGAAAGTACTTACCGAGCGGCAGGGAAACAATTAATAGAAACTCAAACAGAAAATTCGGCTGGATTTTCAGCTTCAGTAAGAACTACCTGTCCGAAAAATCTCAAAAGAATCGGCACCTATGCTATTTCTGCTCGACTGACTTGCTTGCGAGACTTATCCACTTTTGCGTAGGTTTTATGGTGTGGGTTCTCAATTCCACGTTGGGCAGAATAGAGGAACCTGCTTCTGATAATTTCAAAATCCAGTCGATCCAAAAAGTATTGTTTTGGGTCGACTGGATTTTCAACAGGTAGTACTGAAAATTTGTTAACAGGGTTCCAAGAATGTACCCTGGGCAGCCTTTCTGATGCCCATTGTGGGCATCAGGGTGACTCCCCCGGAGTTTTCTTATTGAAGTCGAACTAAGGCGTCTCTTAACGAATCTATTTGAACCTTTGATTGTGACAAAAGGACTCGGTCTGCCGCAACGACATCTTCGTCGGCGTTTGCTATGAACTTTTCATTCGATAACTTGGCCGTTAACATCGAAATGTCTTTCTGAAGCTTTTCGATCGTCTTAGTGATGCGTTTGATCTCTTCATCGAAATCAACCAAGCCTTCAAGTGGAATGATGACATTCACACTGGCGTCGCCAATCACAACTGGAGCCACTGCGCATTTCATTAAATCGCCATCAGCACCCACTTCGAGGTTCTCTATACGGCCCATCGTCATAAGGGCTGTGCGGTTGTTGCCTAAAAGCTTTTGCACGTGATCGTTGTTCACGCCAAGGCGAACATTGATTTTAACGGCAGGGCTGATGCGGTTTTCGCCCCGAATATTACGAATCGCGGTGATGACTTCTTTCACCACATCAATTTCTAATGCAGCTTGCTCTGAACCCAGGCTTAAGAAGTCCTTATCATTGCGCAAGTTCGGGTATTGATCGACGATACAAGCAGCTCCGCGAATTGGCAGTTTTTGATAGATTTCTTCCGAGATGAAGGGCGCAAAAGGATGCAACAAGCGCATCATGCGATTCAAAACTTGAGCAATGACCATCTGAGTGGCGGCCTTTTCCTCATGGTTTGATCCATTCATGATCGGTTTTGTGAACTCAATATACCAATCACAGAACTGATTCCAAATAAACTGGTAAAGGGCCGTCGCAGCGTCAGAGAAGCGCTCCGCTTCCATAGCAGTTTCAACTTCTTTCGTCACTTGTTCTAATTTTGTGATGATCCACTGATCAAAAACACTGACGTGGGCTTTGTTTGGTAAAGCAGCCGTGCCTTCAGCAGGAGTATTAAAATCAGAAAGATTGGAAAGCGCAAAGCGGGCCGCATTCCAGATCTTATTCATAAAGTTGCGATAGCCTTCAATACGCTGTTCATTGAACTTAAAATCTTTTCCAGAGAACAAATGGGCCGCGAAGCTAAATCGCAACGCATCTGTCCCATACTTTTCGATCATATCAACTGGATCAATGGAATTACCCAATGACTTGGACATCTTGCGCCCCTGAGAATCGCGAATCAAGCCGTGAACATAAACGGTACGGAAAGGGACGTCTCGTTGAAACTCCAAGCCCATCATAATCATGCGGGCAACCCAGAAGAAAATGATATCGTGACCTGTGACGAGATAACTTGTGGGATAAAAAGTCTTTAATGTTTCGGATTCATTCGGCCAGCCCATCGTAGAAAAAGGCCACAGAGCAGAGCTGAACCACGTGTCGAGCACGTCCTCGTCTTGACGAAGCTTTGTACTGCCGCACTTTTCACAGGCGGTAATATCAGTTTCACTGACAGTTTGATGTTCGCAATCGCCACAGTACCAAACCGGAATGCGGTGACCCCACCAAAGCTGACGAGAAATACACCAGTCTTCAATATTATTCAGCCAATGCAGATAAACCTTTGTCCAAGACTCGGGCTCAAAGCGAATTGTGCCGCTTTCAACAACGCGTTTTGCAGGCGTTGCCAGTTGATCCATTTTCACAAACCATTGTTCAGAAAGGAAGGGCTCCACGACAGCTCCCGAACGGGAACAATGTCCAACAGAGTGAATATGCGGTTCTTCTTTTATAAGGAAGTTGCCGTTTTTAAGATCCTCTAGAACTCGTTTGCGAGCTTCCTGAACTTTGAGGCCTTTGTAAGGACCTGCATTTTCATTCATCTCTGCTTTTTTGGTCAAAAGATTGATGAACTCCAAATTATGAGTCACGCCGATTTTATAGTCGTTAAAGTCGTGCGCAGGAGTGATCTTCACCACGCCAGAACCAAAGTCTTTATCGACATAAGTGTCGGCAATGATCTTAATTTTTCGATTGATCAAGGGAATGACAACATTTTTTCCAATCAGCGCTTTATAGCGAGGATCTTCTGGGTGAACACAAAGGGCGGTGTCACCTAACATTGTTTCGGGGCGTGTTGTCGCTACTACCAACGATTCAGATCCGTCTTCAAGCGGATAGCTAATATGGTAAAGAGAACCCTTCACCGTTTGGTGCTCGACCTCTAGGTCAGAAATCGCCGTCTCTAAAGGGCCGGACCAATTCACCAGACGTTTTCCGCGGTAGATCATACCTTTTTGGTGTAAGCTCACAAATACTTTACGAACGGCTTTCGAGGCAGATTCGTCTAAAGTAAAAACAGCACGATCCCAATCGCAAGAATCACCCAGACGGCGCATCTGCGAATAGATGCGATCGCCGTATTGATGTTTCCAATCCCAAATTTTTTCCACGAATTTTTCGCGGCCTAATTCATGGCGAGTGACCCCAGATTTTTTAAGATCTTTTTCCACAACGGATTGAGTCGCTATACCGGCGTGATCCGTTCCTGGTAACCACATGGTATTAAAGCCATTCATACGTTTCCAACGAATGAGCATGTCTTGGACGGTGTGATCTAGGGCATGACCCATATGCAAAAAGCCCGTGACATTAGGGGGCGGCAAAATAATTGAAAACGGGGGTTTTGTGGATTGGTCTTGGGCCTTAAAGTAGCCTTCTTTTTCCCACCATGCGTAGGTACGACCTTCAACATCTGCTGGATTATAACGATCTGATAACTTTTCTGACATTTGGAACCTCTTGATTTTGACCCCCTCGAGACTATCAGATCTCAGAGTTGAAAGGTAGTCCTAACGGCCCGGAAAAGACGCTCAAATACATTGAGCACAGTGCTCACGGGCGAATTCAAGGGGCTTTATGGATTTTTTTGGTCTGACACGGCCCATACGAGGTCATTTTCTTGCAGGATAAAGTGACTAGCTGGGGCGAGGATTTTTTTCGCTCCTCGTTCAATACCTACGACCATGCCCATGTGGCTGGCGCGAAACCCGCTGTCGCGAATCGTCTTGTTGCAAAATGGTGAATCAGATGTGATTGCCAGCGACTTAAGTTGGAACTCTTCCCAGGACTTATTATCGGCGGAAGGTTCCGATTTTATTTGTGCCTCTAGGATGTCATTAAAGTTAGTAAGCTGTTCCTCATTGCCGAAACAAATCAATCGATCGTGGGGCCAAATGACAAAGTCTCCAGCTGGTGCAAATATCTTTCGGGAACCCCGGGTGACAGCAGCCACAGTGACATGAAATTTTTCTTTAAAGTTGCAGTCGCTTAAGGATCGTCCTACGAGACTGTGGTGAGGCTGAATTTCGAAAGTACTTAAATTTGCATCCCAAGGTAAAAATTTTCGCGGCAAATCAGCACTGACGAGTTCCTTGCGCTCTCGCTCTGTTAGATTTTTTAGAAAGTTAATTTCGATAAACTGATAAAGGCGACGCACCCAAAATTGCCCAAAGATAATGGCAAGGACCAGCGCGCCGAACCCCACTCCGGAGGCCATTTTTAAACTTAAAAATTGGGAAATCAGAACGGACAAAAGCGCGAGAGCGAGAACAATTCTGCCGACGAAAATTCCCACCTGAAGACCTTTGAGTTTTTGTATGGCTTCGAGTTCGCGCTGACCACTCAGTGAGGGGCCGCCCATGATCAATCCCCAAAAGAAGGGGGAAGAGACTAGCAGGCAAATAAGCAGAGACAATCCGCCGGCCCAACTGCTTTCTGCGACCAGGGCTTGTATGTCGTCTAAAAGGAAGCTTTTAAAGCCGCCGATGATGGCCACAATGATCACAGTGTTCAACAGAATTTTTAGGCCATATGACTTCATGATCAATGATCCGATGCCATCTTTTCCTGGATGCTTGAAAGAGTCATGATACCGATCCGAAAGATGTTTTATACCTTGAGGGATTTTGGGATCTACCCAGTTGTAAAAGGGTTCGGCAAACTTAATAAGATAAGGAGTCGTAAAAGTTGTGACGGCAGAAACCGCGATTGCCAAAGGATACAAAAAATCACTGGTCACCTTTAAGGTTACGCCTAATGAAGCAATGATGAATGAAAACTCTCCGATCTGGGCTAAACTTAAGCCAGCTTGAACAGATTGCTTTCGTGCTTGGCCAGACAGCAACGCACCCAGCACAGTGCTGATAAATTTTCCGCCGATTGTGATCAAAGTTACCAAAATGACCAAGTCCCAACGGTCGATCAACACCTTCGGATCGATCATCATGCCGACCGAAACAAAGAAGATAGCAGCAAACAGATTTTTCACGGGTTGAAATAAGTGCTCCATGCGATGCCCTTCGGGGGTTTCCGCCAGCAAGGATCCCATTACGAAAGCACCGAGCGCGGGGGAGAATCCAACAGCTGCGGCAATGATCACCATCATAAAGCAAAGTCCCATGGCCACTAGCAGAGTCGTTTCGTCCTCTAAAAGAGAGCGAGTTTTTCGCAGAAAGATTGGAATGAGAAAAATGCCAACTACAAACCAGAGAGCTATATAGAACAAAAGACGAAAAGCAGAAGAAACCAATGCCATTCCTGACACGGCGTCAGTCCCGGCAATGGCCGCCAAGAGAACAAGCAAGAGAATCGCGACAATATCTTCGACGACGAGAATTCCAAACACCAGATCTACGAACTTTTGACCTTTAAGGCCTAACTCGTGGAAGGCGCGAACGATAATGGTGGTGGAGGAAATAGATAAGATTCCACCAAAAAATAAACTGTCAATATTGTTCCAGCCTAGCAGGCGGCCGACCAGAAAGCCCAGTCCGAGCATGAACACCACTTCAAAAGTGGCGGTGAAACTGGCAGAGCCACCGACCTTGAATAGCTTTTTAAAGCTGAACTCCAAACCCAAACTAAAAAGTAAAAAGATCACACCAATTTCAGACCAGACTTTGATGCTGTCGTTGTCGGTCACAGTGGGTAAAAAGGGAACGTGAGGGCTGACAAGAAATCCTGCAATTAAATAACCCAATACGAGCGGCTGACCGAGTCTTTTAAAAAGCAGTGTTGAGAGAGCGGCAATGATAAGAATAACACCTAAGTCGGTGATTAGATGAGGAAGATGGTGCATGAGATGAACCTATCGAAAAATGATCGAAATGACCAGTTTCAAGATCATGAAAAGTGAGTAAATTTGTAGTTCAGCTCGGTGATCCCAATTAAGGTCCTGATTTTTAGATTAAACTTAACTGGACTTATTCATTTTTTCGAAAGCTTACCGAAAAGAACTTCAAATTGAACTTGAGGGTTTTAATATGAATGTCTTTTCCAAAGTGCGTATCTTTAATATTTTATCAGTTGCCGTGGTATTGGCGCTTTATGTCTGTATCGGTACGGCCTTCTTTTTCCAAAAAG
>JBBKWD010000127.1:0-22749 GCA_037968775.1 Bdellovibrio sp. | reverse complement strand
CGAGACAGGTGAACCCCGAAATATTGAAATGAATTTGCCTGATTTCTATTGGAATTCTTTGGTGGGTTATCCTCAGGTTGAACAGAATTGCTGGCTGACCTTAAGGTACGCAGTTGATCAAATGAACCGGAGTCATTCGCTTGGAAAATCTTTGGTCCGAATTGAGATTTCCCAAAAAGAGCAGTTGTGATGAGAAGCATTTTCGGTCATCAAGTCTACAATTGGCACTTAGAAATCAGTTCAAAATGTGCGTTAAAGTGTCCCCGTTGTACTCGGACCGAATACCCGGGAACTTACCCGGTCACACAATTAGACCTCTCGTTTATAAAAAAAGTTTTTACTCCCGAATTCTTGAATCGGTCCGTTCAAAGGATAACCCTCTCAGGGGGGGTTGGTGATCCACTTTACAATACCGAGCTGCCGGAAATCTTTAGATATCTGAAAGAGTCACATCCTGCGTTGCAAATTGTCTTGATCACTAACGGCAGTCACAAAAAAAGAGAATGGTGGCAAGATCTTTTAAAGTCCACCAATGCCTTTGATGAAATTATATTTTCTGTCGATGGCTGGGATCATACTTCCAACAACCTCTATCGTGTGAATTCAGATTGGGACAGTCTGATGATTGGCATGGAGGAGGCCGTGAAATCGCCCGCTCTGGTTCGCTGGTCCACGATCGTATTTAATTTTAATGAAGAAAAAATTCAGCACATTCGGGACTTGGCTAGATCGATGGGGGTGGATAGCTTTCACGCTGTTTTGAGCGAGAGATTTGGAAATCACTACAACGATCCTGTTACCGGAATCGATCCCTTGGAGCCTTCGGTGAAGTTTCGCAGTGAGTTTCCGCGCACTCAACGCTTCAAAGAAAATTTTCATCTGCATCCTGAAAAACATGCGGCCGCTCAAGTTGTTTACAAGGCCATTGAAAAGTCAAAATCAGAGGCTCAAGAAAAAACTCTAGAGAAATACGCAAATCACTATATTTTACCGACCTGCAAGTTCGGTTATCGGGGTATCTATGTGGATATCGAGGGATTGGTTTATCCGTGCTCTTGGGTTTCGCATCAATTCGATGTAAAGGCCTCGCTGGTCAATCCCCAACGTTTGCTGCGATACCAAGACGGATTTGCAAAACACAAAGATAAATTGAATTTACACAAGCGGTCTTTATCTGAAATTCTGCAGGATCCCCTTTGGCAAGAGCTTGAAGAGGGGTGGAATGATGAAAAGACGGCCTTTATTATTTGCGAGCGGAAGTGTTTGGCAAAAAACTCCCAGGAGTTACAGCTGAAAACGAAATCCCTTAAGGAGATTGTGGAATGACGCCGTCTGTCCTGATTACGGGTGGTACCAAGGGGCTCGGCCACGAGATCCTGAACTATTTTGCCCCACAGTCAGTTTCTGTAAGTCGCGCGAACGGTTTTGATATTGGAACGGCCGCAGCCAGAGCGCAAATTGTGCAAATGAGTTTAGAGAAAGACATTTTTATAAATCATGCCCACAACGGTCATTTTGCCGGGCAAACACAGCTTCTGTATGATGTGTTTGAGGCCTGGTCTCGAGAAAATAAAAAGGGCTATATCTTTAACACTGGAAGTTTTGCCACAACCCTGCCACAAGGTTCCTTTAAGAGGTATTCGGTTATTAAGCACGCCCTGGATATTGCGAATGCCCAGTGCTGCAAAAAAATTGAAAATGGACTGTGCTCTTTTCGTATGACTCTTTTACGACCCGGAATGCTGGACACCCCAGAGAGTCGGCAAAAAGAACATTGGCGGGGAAACGGAGTTCGTGGTTTAGATTTGGCTCAAGTGATTGAGTTTCTCTATAAGACACCGCAGGATTTTTTAGTCAGTGAGTTTTCCGTATCTGCTATTTTGCCAGTTGATGGGGGGGCGGATGGAACAGTCATCAAATAGCAAAACCTATTGTCCTCTTTTGTGGGTGGGTCTTTCGAATCGCGATGGTGGCAGCCTCTATCCTTGCTGCCGATTTGAATACGCTCCAGATCAAAAGAATGAATTTGCGGCGAAGGTTGAAACGGGTGAATTGGTCAATAATTCATTCTTTCAGTCTTGCCGGAAGCAAGCCCTGGAGAGTCAAAAGGTTGCCAACTGTTTTAAGTGTTATGAAGATGAGGTAACCAAGGGCACCAGTGATCGGACAGCGGCCCTTCGTGACTATCCTGGGCACAGAAATTCGACCTTAAGTTCGGAAAGCGAAATACAATTTTTAGAATTGTTTATTGGGCGGACCTGTAATTTGAAGTGCCATACCTGCAATCCCAGTTCGAGCACAAAGTGGTCCGAAGACTATCAAAGGCTTCAGTGGAATTGGGACCTTCCTCAACAGAAGTTGAAATTGGCGGACCGCATCGGTTCGTTTCCGAATTTGAAGGTATTAAAAATTATCGGCGGCGAGCCGGCTCTTTCGAAAAAAACAGCTCAGGCTCTTAAATTGGTGTCAGAAAAAAATCAAGTTTCAGTCGAGATCTCGACTAACTGCACGCAGCCCTTAGAAGCCGATGCCATCGCTCTGTTTTCATCCTTTAAAAATGTTGAGATATCTTTGAGTATTGATGGTTTCAAAGAAGTAAACGAGTTGATTCGGCATCCTTCCCGGTGGCGCGAAGTCGAGTCTACGGTGCTATTTTATCGGTCAGTGGCTGAAAAGGTATCCAGTGTCGATCTTGTTTTACATGTCACGGTAAGTGCCCTGAATGTTTTTTCGTTGCCGGAGTTGTGCCAATGGTGGGGCGAAACTTTTGCAGACAGTCCGGCGCGCAGTCGAATTCGTTTCGCGACGCTGTATTCTCCGTCCTATATGAATGTAAATACGTTGAGTAGAAATCAAAAAATGAAAGTCCTTGAGGCCCTGCCTCAGGACGAAAAAAGGTATCAATCAGTTCGCAATTCGATTTCTTTCGAGAACGAAAATCCCGATAATCTTCGCGAGCTTCAAGTCTATTGTGAAAAGCTCGATAGCCTACGTGGCACGGATTCCAAAGATATACTGGCCCATATCAGACGGCACTAGTTTCTTCGGAGAGAGGCCTTCTGCGTCTTGCATGTCGGCTGGCATCCGTGCCTATAATAGGCCGTGATTTTTGCTATTTTTGCTCTCTTTATAAACCACTCCCAAGCATGGACTCTTAACGAGGCCGTGCAACACGCCCAACAGCAGTCTCCTCTCTATGAAAGTCAAAGGGCGCAGAAACAGATTGCGGCTGAAGAACTCAAAGCACAGGAGTATTGGTACCTACCGGGACTCAGCTTCAGTGCCCTTTATGGTGTCCAGGGCGCTGATCCAGAGAGCGTGAGTTACAATGATAAAATTAGCGAAATAAATCTGGCTCTGACAGAGAAACTGTACGATAACGGAGTTAGTTCTAAACGAAAGTCGATCGCTGAAAAAAAGATGGAGCTAGCGAGACTCCAGTTTCAACGAGGCCAAGCAGAGCTTTTGCGTGGGGTTGTCTCGTCGTTTAATACGTATTCCTTTTTCCAAAAAATCATGGAGGTAGAACGTACCTACCGGGATGAGATTCAAAAACAGTTCAAGTTAACTCGCAACCAATATCATCAAGGGCTTAAATCTCATCGGGCCTTTTTGAAGTTCAAGGCGCAGTACAATCGCAGTCTCATTAGCTTTTCCCAGGCAGAAAGAAGAATGGCGCGTTCGAAAGTCGACATATCGAATCTTTTGAATTTAGATCCGATTCAGGAAATCGAATTTGAGGTCTTGAAGGAATTCAAAGGGGCGCAAGTCAATAATCCTCTAGTAGACGACTTGGATAAAGCCATTCGTACGTTAGAGCTGGAAATTTCAGAATTTGAAGCAAAGATTATAGAGAGACAAAACTGGCCTGAATTCTATTTGGCAGCCGGTGCTAATTATGGGAGTGCTAATTATTGGGGCAGCTCGAGTGGATTTAGTGACAAAGACTTGCTGTCTTATAGTCTGACGATAAATCTAAAATTTAATATTTTTGATTGGGGAAAAACTCGGCACTTGAACAATGCGGCTCTGTTGCGCGAGGATGTCAATCGCGCGAACTCTCAAATTAAATATGAAACAAATCGAACGGATCTAAAGAAAACGCAAATTGAATTGGAGCAGCTGCGTGCGACCAAAAGCCTGAGTCACGAGCTTCGGCGTTCCGAGGAAGAAAGCTACAGGGCCACCGAGAGAGAATTTCGGGGAGGTAGCATCGGCTATTATGATTTTATTAATTCATTAGATGATTATTATTCGGCCATCAAAGCAGAACTACAGAGTGATTATGATGTGGCAGAATCGGAGTTGCGTTTAGCAGCATTGCTGGGAAAGTTGACGGATGACGAATTTAAGAACTAAAAAATGGATGTGGGTGGCTCTTGTTGTTGTGGCTCTTATGGGGTCCCTCTATAGCGCCTCTAAAAAATCTAAAGGACCACCATTGGATAGTGCCAAAGTTTCCAGGCAAGAAATCATTCAAAGAGTCACTATTTCCGGAAATATCGTTCCTTTAAGAAAGACCGTCATCACAGCTCCTTATAAGGGATATGTTCGTAAGCTTTACGTCAAAGTTGGGATGAATGTCAAAGTGGGGGACCCCATAGCAAGTATCGCGACCTCTTTAACAGCGAGCGATCCAGCCTTTCCTTTGCGCGCTCCTTTCGCTGGCAAAGTCGTGTCAGTTGAAAAATTTGAAGGTGAGTTTATAAAAGAAAGCGATCCTCTGGACTTTATTGCGCGTATCGACGACCTCAGTCAATTCAAGATCGAAGCAGCAGCGCCGGAAATCGAAGTTGTTCGCATTCAGATAGGCCAAGAGGCCATCGTCAGGGCGTCTGCTATTTTGGATAAAATCTATAAGGCCATCGTTCGCGAGATAAATTTGGCTTCCAAAGAAAAAGATCGATGGGAACGGGGTACGGGGGTGGACTATGGGCTGCGTTTGGAATTGCTCGATCCTGACGATAAAATTATTTCCGGCATGAGCGTACTTATCGACATAGTGACGCAAAAAAAAGAGAACGTTCTTTTTCTTCGTCATGAGTTCATCAATAAAAGCGGAGATACTTATTTCGTTAGATTGAGCAATGGGGAAAAGAAAGATATCAAACTTGGATTACAGAACGAAGAAGGGGCTGAAATTCTCGAGGGCCTAGCTGAGGGAGATCTTGTTAAGAAGGTCGATTTTCTAGAGGAAGCTGAGAAAAGTGAAACCCGTAATCCAGGTTGAAGATGTTTATTACTCCTATAAATTAGGAAAACAAAAAGTTCCTGTGCTACAGGGGTGCAGCTTCACTGTTATGCCAGGTGAATTTGTGGCCATCCAAGGACCTTCGGGATCCGGCAAGTCGACTTTGTTGAATTTGCTGGGCGGAATGAGTCACTTTCAAAGTGGCAAAGTCTCTATTTTTGGTAGAGAAATTCAACTTCTATCAAACGACGATATGGCAGAGTTCCGAAATAGGAATATCGGTTTTATCTTTCAACAATTTCATTTACTGCCGAAGGCTCACGTATTGCAAAATATTCTTTTGCCTACGGTATACCCGATGGAGCGTCCAAGTGCGGGGCCAGAAGCTCGACAACGAGCTTTGGACATTGCTGAGAGCCTGGGCCTTTTAGATAGAATTGATCATTTGCCGCAAGAACTTTCCGGAGGGCAACAACAGCGTGTGGCGATTGCCAGGGCTTTGATGAATGGGGCTCCTCTTATACTGGCCGATGAACCAACTGGAAATCTTGATAGTAAGAATTCGGCATCTGTTATTGAAGAGCTTAAGCGTTTGAAGCAGGCCGGAAAAACAATTGTCCTTATTACTCATGACAATCAAATAGCGAAAGAAGCAGATCGAATTTTACACATCCATGATGGCAAAATAGTTTCTGAAGATCTTTTGCGTGAGTACATTCCTTTGCAAGAATCAGCAGTCGTCCAAAAGATCCAATCGCCTCGAGCCTCATGGTGGAGCCTGGATTACCTGATGCGCATTTATGGACAGATTCAGGGAAATTTATTTAGGCACAAAATGCGGTCCTTTCTAACAATGCTGGGAATTAGTATTGGTGTCGCAGCCGTTCTTGCCATGGTTACCTTAGGAACCTTTGCTAAAGAAAAGATCTTGAGCTCTTATTCTGACCTCGGAGTGAACACACTTAAGTTTTATGCCTATGAAAATTGGGGAGCCAAAGCCACGGATACTTTCGGAATTCGATTCCGGTCCCTGTCTTGGGAGAAGGACATTTTGCCTCTGAAGTCGATCTTTCCCCAGATCGTAAAAATCTCGCCAGTGCTTTCTGGGGGATCGGTTCAATTGGAATATGCGGGTCGTATGACTGACAGTGATGTGCGCATTTCGGCCCTGACTAGGGAAGGGCTTGAGATTTCCAAGCGACAGTTCTTGGTCGGCGGAAATTTTACAGATTACCATGTGGCTCATCGCAGTCCCGTGTGTGTGGTGGGTATTGAAGTTGCGGAGAGACTTTTTAACAATCGCGATCCTTTGGGACAGATGGTGACGATTCGCGAAAACGAAAAGTCATATGGCTGTCGCGTGATCGGAGTGCTGAGTCGCACGACAAGTCGGGCGGAGTTTCGCAATCCCAATTTGGAAATATATGTGCCATTTACGTTCTATCAAGCGATGGCGAGGCAAGTTTGGTTTACGATGATTCACAATGTCTCAATTGAACTAAAAGATGGTTCGGCTGTTGAGAACACGGGGAAAGCCATTCGGTCTTTCTTTGAAAGAAAGTATGGCAAATCTGGGCGCTTCCGCGTAGATTCGGACAGCGTTCTTTTGGAACAAATGAATCGCTTTCTAAATATTTTTTCAACATTTCTCGCTGCCGTGGCTTTGATTTCCTTGAGTGTTGGGGGGATCGGAATAGCCAATATGATGTTGGTGTCAGTCTCTGAAAGGTATCGAGAGATTGGTCTTCGAAAAGCTTTGGGGGCAAGTGACCGCAGCATCAAACATCAATTTTTGGGAGAAAGCTTTGTGCTTTGCCTGATCGCTGGAGGCTTAGGTCTATTTATCGGCTTTGCGGCGTATGAGATCATTATTTGGGGTGCCTCCAAGTTGATTCAAAAACTAGAGTTTGAATGGGTCTTCAACAGCTTCGCTCTGATCTTCTCAAGCGTTTCGATAGCGGCAGTCGGACTCCTCAGTGGCTACGTACCGGCTTCCCGCGCAGAAAAACTTTCCCCCGTCGAAGCTCTCCGCTCTGAATAGGTGAATAGGTACGGACTTCCTTTTGGTAGCAGCGCTGCGTAAAAGTTGAGGACCTGGACCTATGAGGAAGCTTCTTTTTTTGTCAGTCCACAGCTGTTAATATTTTTCTATGAAACCTCAACTACGAATTTCTACTGGTGGCTCGGCTTTCCGAAAAATTGCGATGGGATCTTGGCGAACAGCCTGGGACCCATCGGTCTATGGACTTCTTGAGATAGACATGACGAAGGCTTTGACCTTTTTAAAAGAAAAAGAAGCGCATTCAGGGTACAAAATTTCAATCAGCCACTTGGTCGGAAAGGCGGCGGCTATTGCAATGCAGGAACGTCCCGAAATCAACGGCCTGATTCGGTTCAATCGCATTTACCTAAGAAAGCATGTCGATATATTTTATCAAATAAATGTTCCAGGTTCTGAAAATGATCCAGTCGGAAAGGCAAATCTAACTGGGGCCGTCGTTCACCACGCAGAAAACCTTTCCGTGGCTCAAATCGCAGAAGCCCTTCATCGTAAGGCCTCGTCTATCAAAAAAGGCGAAGATTCAGAGCTTTCCAAGTCTGTTGACTCATTAAAGTGGGTTCCTTGGTGTTTCATTCGGACAATTCTGAATATATCATCTTTTATCAATTACGATCTTGGTATTAGTTTGAAATGGGCGGGAATGCCGAGAGATGCCTTTGGCTCCATCATGATCACAAATATTGGTAGCATGGGCGGAGACACTGCTTGGGCGCCTCTTGTACCCTATACAAAAGTGCCGCTCTTATTGACGATCGGACAAATCAAACAAAGACCTTGGGTTACAGAGTCAGGACAGATTGAGGCGCGCCCAGTTGCAAGAATTGGAGTCACCTTCGACCATCGTTTTATGGATGGATCGCATGCGGCAGCCTTGGGAAAAACGTTCGAACGCTGTTTTGCCGAGCCGGAAACTTATTTTAGTTGAGTGCCTTTTGCTTCAATTTCCTCTGTATAGAGTTTGGTCACATAACGAATACCGTGGACTCCTGTAGAGCGCATAACACCCACAACTTCATCGCGCATTCTGGAATCAGTAGTAAGAACACTCAGCATATAGTGCCCGGCCTTGAGTTCCTTGACGGCCTGCTCGATCAAAACCCACTCACCAGTACCAAAAAACTTTTGAAAATTGCGAGCGATAGTTTCGAATACAGAATGTTCTTGGCCTTTGACATCTAAGGCATGTATGCCGGAGTTGCCTTCAAAAAGTTCAAACCACTCCTCGTTTATGCCGAGTGTTTTAAGTTCAGTGACGGCAGCTTCCAAGCATTCTTTTGAATCAAAAAATCCGAGGGTGCGACTTTCGGGATATAGAAAATATTCCGGGCGAGGTATTTGATTTACTTTTTCCATGTGGTCCTCCATTCAATTCTTATTTTCGTCGATCAAATGGCTTCGGAACAGATCCATTGTCGGATTACACTCTGAAGGTAAGCTGGAAGCACAATCATCGTGCCATCCAACATTTTCTGAAAAAAAATTTAACCCCAAAAAATTGCTCATATAAGCTCTGTTTTGAATTTTTTAGGATAAAAACGGCAAAAAATCCGAAAGGAAATGAAGATGGCTTCAAAAAAAGGTCTGACGACAGATGCGGGTATTCCTGTTCCCGATAATCAAAATGCGATAACAGTAGGAGAAAGAGGTCCGGTTGTCCTTCAAGACGTCGCCCTTTTAGAAAAGCTAGCTCGGCAGAATAGAGAACGTATTCCAGAGCGAACGGTCCATGCCAAAGGAGCTGGCGCATTTGGGACCCTGACGATCACAGCCGACATCAGCCAATATACTAGGGCCAATTTTTTACAAAAAGGAAAAAAGACAGATATGTTAGCCCGTTTTTCAACAGTAGCAGGCGAGCGAGGTGCTGCCGACGCGGAACGGGATGTGCGTGGATTTGCCTTGAAATTCTATACGGAAGAGGGAAATCATGATCTCGTAGGTAACAATACGCCGATCTTTTTCGTACGCGACCCCTATAAATTTCCTGACTTTATTCATACCCAAAAAAGAGATCCTCGCAGTAACTCTCGATCGGAAACGGCGATGTGGGATTTTTGGTCACTGAGTCCTGAAACTTGCCATCAGGTAACGATTCTATTTTCAGACCGAGGTATTCCGAAAAGCTTCCGTCATATGCACGGATTTGGGTCTCATACCTACTCGTTCATCAACAAAAAGAATGAACGTCATTGGGTTAAGTTTCACTTTAAAACGAAGCAGGGAATTGAAAACTACACGAATGACGAAGCCGCCGATCTTATTGGTCAAACACGTGAAAGTCATCAGCAGGATTTGTTCAATTCTATCGAAGAAAAAAAGTACCCACAGTGGCAGCTGTGTATTCAAGTGATGACAGAAGAGCAAGCCAAGGAGACACCTTATAATCCCTTTGATCTGACGAAAGTTTGGCCACACGGTGACTTTCCGATGATAGAGGTTGGGACAATGGAGCTCAATCGAAATCCGCAAAACTACTTTGCTGAAATTGAACAAGCAACCTTCTCACCGGGCAACACGGTGCCGGGCATAGGATTGTCTCCAGACAAAATGCTGCTGGCGCGGTCTTTTGCTTATGCTGATGCTCATCGCTATCGAGTAGGCGTAAACGCCGAAATGCTCCCAGTAAATAGACCGCGGGTGGAAGTGAATAACTACAACATGGACGGCGCCATGAGATTTGACGTTCCAGTTTACAAAGCGGTCTATGAACCCAATTCTTTTTCGGGCCCTGCTCAGCAAAGTGAATATCGTGAGCCGCCACTGGAGTTTGGCGATTCAGCAGTTAATTTAACAATGGACCGATTCGATCATCGCAAGGGCAATGACGATTACACCCAATGCGGTAACCTATTTAGATTAATGAGTTCTGACCAAAAACGGCAGTTGATGGATAATATTGCGGGTCACATGAAGTCTGGGCGTGTGCCCGCAGAAATCGTGCTACGGCAAATTGATGTCTTTTTGAAAGCGGATCCCGAATACGGCAGAGGCCTGGCAGAGCGTATGGGAGTGTCTGTTAGCACCGACGTCCAAAGACCGTCGCCTCACCATTAAAGGAAACTTTCCAATGCCAACGTGGGATGAATATAAAAAGACAATGACTGTAGAAGACTCAATTTTTGAGGCCGCAAAGAAGGGCGACTTTTTAACCTTGTCAGACTATCTCAAAAAGGGTGGTGAAGTGGAGGCGCGGGACAGCAGAGGAAGCACACCGCTGATGCTCGCAGCTTACTATGATCAATTGGAGGTCTCTGAAATATTGATATCAGCAGGAGCGGATGTGAATGCCTGTGATCAGCATGGAAACACCGTTCTGATGGGGGTCGCATTTAAGGGGCATGTCCGTATTGTTGAACTGCTTTTGCAGAACAGTGCCGACCCCCACTTATATAATCCCCATGGAATGAAGGCTTTGGACTTTGCCAAAGCCTTTGGCCGCAAAGATGTCGTCGAAATTCTTTCAGATGAAAGATTCAGTTTGTTAGATCAGGTGTCTTCTTTTGCAAAAGTAATTAGTCAAACACTCCGTCCATGGTGATATATTTGGCATTTCGAGATGTCAGTCGCAATGACCGATAAAAACTTTGCTGGCATTGTCCCCGCAACAAAGAGTCCAGACCGCCCATCATCGCCGTCCAAACGTCCGTTAAATTCAAAACGGCCGTAGAGCTGATAACGCCGGTGTTGGGTGCGAGTTTGCGAATTTTTCCATAGAAGTGATCTCGGGAGTCGCAAGAAAATAATCCTAAAATTTTAGTTTGATTCGGACTGTCTAGCGCAGACAGAAGCCGCTTGAATCCAGGCCGTTCCACTTGGTAGTAATTTTTGTAGTCAACTTTGTTGGAGCCGCCGACAAACCGAGGGGGCGAAAAATCCGGGCCGCCACCATTTCGCGAATGTCCTAAATAGAAAGTAACATCGGCATTTTGCAGGGACTTGCGAAAAAAGTCTTGTGCAAATTCGGTGCGATTTCTTTGTAGGTCGCTTGCTGTTACGGTATTTGTTCGAAGTATTTCTGAATACGAAGAATGGTGAACTTCAACTCGAGCCCTATAGGCTTTGCCGTGAATGCGCACGTTTTTGGTATAGAGATAGGGATTCTGACGATCTTGCGTAAAAGCGCAAAGTTGTCCGGTCCCCTTGCAAGGTGCGGTTAGAATATTGGCTAAGGCCCTATAGCCACCCAGGTCCATAGAGGGACTGAGTCCATAATTTTTATTGTCATAGCGAACGGCAGATCCTGTGGTCCAATCAAAATATCCTAGAATAATTCGAATATCGAGTACGCCATCTTTAAGAATTCCGTCGTATCGGTTTTCGCAGATGGCTCTCTTGTTCCTGTCGAGATCTTGCAGGCGATCCGTATCTGTCTGACTCAGTTTACTGATATAGCTTCGGCCGGCACTTAAAAAGTCTCTTTCGTAAAGGTAGGTGGGCCAGGCGGCCTTGGATGGTAGGGGCAGCATGAGAAGTGGCAAAATAAGTTTAAAGTAGGACTTCATAAGTTCTCCAGTTAATTCATTCAAGTGAAGTCTTGATTCTCGTCTTATAAAAGTCGAGTTAAAGACCCTTAATGAAAACTATTTCTGGATACTATTTTAAATAGGGGGTGGACACTTCTTTTAGAAAGGCCTCAACGGTCGGCGCATAGTCTTCACGGAAGTCTCGCAGCCCGGTGAGGTGCTCTGCCTCGGGTAAGGACAGCTTGCGCCAATCGAGCTGTGCGTGTGCCTCAAAGACCTCGTCGATATGTTCTGGTGGGATCAACTTATCCTTCCACCCTCGAATAGAAAGAATTTTGAAACCTTTGGGAAAGGTATTTAGATCCTTTGTCAAATCACGGTGAAAATAGGGGCTCCATCCAAAACTTAAAACCGGTGTGAGGGCCCAGCGCATCAAGGAAGACTTCATGCCATATTCATGCTTATACAAATTCATCGCGGACGGAAAAAAGCGAGCCGTAGGACCACTGTCACAAATCATAGCCACAGTGTCAGCACAATGGCGGCGAGCCATGGCTTCCATGGCGGCTGCGGAGGGATTTGAAAAAGCGAAAATAATTTTCTTCCCTGGAACTTCGTTCAATAAATGTTCAATTTGGTCGGCATAGATGTGCTTTGCACCGAAGCGACCATGGGCACTGATAGGAAGTTTTAATTTTTGAATATCTTTGTGAGTCCCTTTGAGATGAAAGGCAAAAGCATCAAATCCCGCATCATTCACAAGTTTAATATGGCGAAGCAACTGGCGTTTGGATCCATCATAAAAATGCACAAAGAAAACGACTTCATGGAAGGCCTTCTTTTTGCTTAAAAAAAACTCCCCTTCAAAGGGGAGTTTTTGATCGGACGCCTGAGTTTTCACTTAGTGCTTTTGAGCGGGGCTGCGCGAAGGCCACAGATCCGTCCAATGAGTTGAATTGCTCGCAGCTTGCTGGGCATCACCTAAAACTTGCTCAGAGACCATTACTTTTTCAAGAGCAGTTTCTGCTAGAACTTTTCCACAGGCTTCAACGACGGATTCTGCATCAATACCGTGGAATGCGTAAATTTCAGAAGGACGACCACACTTTGAGTGTTTACGAACAGCTAAAGATTCCTGACGAACTCCGATGATAGAACCGATATTATCTAAAAGACCTGGCTCTCCATCATGCACACTGACCACAGGAACGCGACGGCCGGCTACGGTCACCAAGTCACCGCTGCGAACTTCCTCGCTTCGTTGCAGGAAAAGATTCGAGTTCACACTCAAACCATTTTTCAAATAGTCGTAATCATTTTCGTGACCTTGGATGCCCACTAATAGATCTGTAGAAGTCACAACGATAACGTTGGCATAAATACCACGAGATAAAAGATCTTCAGAAGCTTTGATACCTTCTGTAACCATTGAACCCAAGGCAAAGATGTTCACAACATTGTCACCCGGCTCGTAACCAGCATAGCCACGATAGTCGATAAGGTAATAAGCACCTTTTAAAACTTCTTCGCGAATCGTTTGCAAGATTGTTACATCCTCTAAAGTGTCCACTTGCTCTTCATTTGTAGCAGCGCCCACTGGAAATTCAGCTCGCGCCAAATCTCCGTTGAGTCCCGATTTAAAGCGAGCTTGTTTTTTAAGATAATGAAGCATGTCTTTTTGTTCTGCTCCACGAGTCACAAGGCGCAATAAGGTGCCGGTGCGACCCGAATTGTCGTTCAAGACATGGCGCTTGATCGCATCGCAAATGATCCAGTCCAATTCTTGACAGAAGAACGGCTCCCACGTGATTTGATTTGGAATTTGAATATCTGATTTCCAACCATGCTGCGCACCTTCTGGGGAAAGCGTTACTCCGGATGGAGTGCCCACACAGATGAAAGAGCTTTTCCAATAAAGATTGTAAAAGTACTGGTCCAACGCGCGTTTGATAAAGAAATCATAAACCGTCATCAAAGGAATAACCGGAATACCAAGAATATCACGCAATTTTCCAAATGCGCCCACACAAGACATCACGTTGCCTTCGGCAATTTCAAAACGCAAGAAGCGGTCCGAAACTTCTTCGCCGGGTACTAAGTCAGGAAGTTTGTGGTCTTTAACGCCCAAGTCTGTTTCATAGTCGAGAACAACAGGCGCGCCAAAGATTTTGCCATCCATTGCTGGATTTAGGTTCGTTGAAGTTCCCACGTCAGGTGCCATCGAAATGAAAAGTTCACCAGGAAGTTTGAAAGGCTTTTCATTCGCAGTCAGAGCTTTTTGCTTATCAAGAAGTTTAGACTCATCAAGCGGCGTATTTGAAATGCGAGTGAGTTTGGCAGTCAGCTGTCCCAACATCCACTGTGTATGCGGATAGCTTGTCATCTTGGTGTTGATTTCCAATGACTGAGGGATCTCACCAAATTCAGTTAACTTCTTTAAGAAGTACTCTTGGTTCTTCGCTTTCAAGTTCGTTTGCGCCACGATATCCGCGTGCAAAGACTCGCCACGCTCTTTCAGGAATTTACCTTCGGGAGTGTTTGCAGCAAAACGCTCATATAATTTTTCGCCAGAGATCTTTTGTTTTTGGCGAAGCTCTTGAACTTCTTCTTCGGTTGGCAATGAAGAGTGATTGCCCGGTTGAGCAGCTGCTCGCAAGCCCCAGCCCTTCAAAGTGTGTGCAATAATGATAGTGGGTTTGCGTGTAGACTCTTTTGACTTCAACATAGCCTCTGCCAAAAGAATCATGTCGTGGCCGCCGAAATCACGGATAGCTTCGTAAAGCTCTTGATCAGAAACGCTTTCAAGGAATTTCTTAAGATGAGTATGCTCTTTCGCAATGCCTTTTTTTAAAGCCTTCATGTCGTGAACGAGTAGCAGGGATTGTAACTCGAAATCTTCGAGTTCTTTTTCCAAGAAGTTTTTGAATTGCTCGCCATCCTTTTTCTTAAACATAGCCTCACGCTTACGACCGTGACGCACTTGCAGGACTTCCCATCCATTAGCGGCCATTGTGCGCTCAACACGATCGGCATCGGTTCCGTTCATGATTTTTTTATTAGTGATGCGATGTCCATCCAAGCTCTGGCGATTATAATCTAAAATCCATGTCAGGCCGCCGATTTCACGTTCTGCAAAATCAGGCACGGCTTCATACATCGAACCTTCGCGGAATTCAGAGTCGCCACAGATAGCCCAAAAATGAGCATCCGGAACTTCATAGTTGTGCTCTTTAGCGTAACGGTAAGCCAGAGCCAAGTAACCCGCTTCAACTGGCGGGATACCCACAGATCCTGTTGGAAAAAAGTTGTGATTATCAGGATCGTAAGCAGAGTGATAAGACTGGAAAACTGGCTGACCTTCGCCAGGATATTTTCGCAAGCCATTCATTGCGGTATCACAGTCTTCAAGTGACATGCGAGTCAGATCGTTTTTTAAAAACAAATCGAGTAAATAATTATAGGCGTGATCCGTTGGTGAGGCATGTGGCTTGTTGCCGATATGATCGAAGTTTGATTTCACCATCAAGTGCAAAGCGCCCATGATATGCAGGGAACTTGCAGAAGCTGCTGGGTGACCACCAATTTTTGGATCACCCTTTTCTTTATCGGTACGGTGATTGGCTTGCCAGATCATCTGAGTTGCTAGGTAATGAGCGCGTTTTGCGATGGAATCCAAAATCTCAGGTTTGATGTTTTTGAGAGTTGATTTATCCAAGTGGTTCTCCTTGAGAATAGAGTCTTAATAGCACTCGGAAACTAGCACTCTACAGAGGAGGAGTCCATGGATTTAAGCGCTGCGACAAGAGTTCGGGCTCTAATTTTTGAACCCCTTTTGGGGAAGATTTTTGAGCTTTCAAGGGCCTTCGTTTTGCCAACTGTAATAGGCTCATTTAGAGCCCAGCCATCACAGATCGAAGGTCGAGTTTTTTGTTGGCGGCTGCGTTACGGTTGGTGGTGTTTTTCCGGACGAGGCCAAAGGGCACATCGCCCCACCAGCGATCATCGACCCGCCCCTCATCTGTAACTGTGGTGATCTTACAGGTAGCATAAGTTCCTGCAGGGACTGTGACTTCCTCTAACTTGCCGCCAGATTTTTCGCAGCTCTCTAGAGTTTGTTTGAATTGCTCGGGGGCATAGAGGTTTTTGACGTCGTTTATTTCTTCTGTGGTTTCATCGCCAAACTGAATGACTTTTTTGACCGACCAGCTTTTGGATTTTTCGTCTCGTGAGAGAACCTCTTTCGTGACCTTGATTTGGATTGCTTTCCCATCTTGATTGTCGATGGAGCCGACCCACTCGACTCTATCTCCAACCTCTGGATAGGCATCAGCAAAAGAGGCTGCGAACAGGAGAGTTAGAAAAGCCATGATCATGCGAACTGAAAACATAAAACCTCCATGCAATGTTCAGAAAGTCTTATAGTGGCATGACGATTTTTTGGATTCGTGAATTATGTTTGCATCGTGCAAATTTACAAGAAAGAGACTTGTTTCAGTGGTAATTTAGCAAACTTCAAAGGGTGTCGGCGTGAACGCTGATTAAACTTCGAGAACGAAGTCCCAACGAATTTTCACAGTGCCGTCTTGTTCGACAATTCCTTTGGGAGGATTTGGAAAAGGGGCCGCTTGACGGAAAGCCTCAATGGCAGCGTCATCGAGGTCACTCACACCGGAATCACTTAAGACCTGAACGCGTACTAAAGTTCCTTGGTCGTTCAGGACAATCATTAGTTTTGTAATGCGATCTTGATTGGCAGCTGCCGGAGAGCGGCCCTCTTTATAAATTTTCGTTAATTTCTCGCGAACCTTGCGTTCCCAATGCTGAGCCAGCTGACGACGAATACGATTGTAGTAAGAGTAATATTTAAATTCCCGGGTGTTGAGCATGGTTTCGAGGCCCTGGTCGACATCCTTCACGTAATCGTTACTTTTAGCAGTTTCTCCTGTGCCATCGTTTTCAGCGCCGGAACCTCGACCTTCGCCCAATCCTTCGGATTGAATTTTATCAGAAATTTTTTGTCGTTCCAGAGCAGCGGAAGCATCGAAATTTTTAAAAATCTCTTTTGCGATTTGGCTCTCTTGTTCTTGTTTGCTAATGGTTTTGGGGCGGCCATTGCCTTTGGCGCCACGCTGTTGGGTCGTCGATTTTTTGAGGTTTTCAAACTGCCCACGTTCTTTGGCGATAGTCTGCTTTTGTACTTTTTGGTTTTTGGCGCTCAAAAAACGCGTGTCGACCTCTTCCTCGTGAACAGAGTTCTCACTCTGTTCGACGATCTGGCGAGATGGCAGGGTTAACGGCTTTTTGACTTTTTCGACGCCGGTCAGCTGCTGAACTTCTTCAGGACTTAAAAATTCAATATTTACGACCTGTTTTTCAGGAACACGCAAGATCAGGCTGTCTACCAAGAGCAAGCCGCCAACAACCAGTAAATGAATTGCTAGGGAAGCTGCAACGGCTATTGCGTATATTCTGAAAGAGCGCGATTTCATCATTAAGACCTCACTCCTCTATCGGTATTATGACACCGGGGATTGAGGTTTAGGTGATCCAGAAACGCAAGAAATCGACTGAAGTCCAGGACCAGACTTTGACTCGGGGCTGTCACTTGGGTGAAAATGAAACATATATGAAATTTAACTCATGGTATCTGACAGACAAAGGACTCCGCCGCGATTCAAATCAAGATTCCTGTCTTGTAAATAAAGACATCGGTCTCTTCATCGTTGCGGATGGAATGGGTGGGCATTCTGGAGGAGAAGTTGCCTCCAGTATGGCTGTTGAAATCGTAGAAGAGGTTGTTCTGCGGCCGGGAGCGATTAAAAAATCTCCTCGCGAGTTGATGCTTCAATGTTATGAAGAAGCCTCCAGTCGAATTTTTGATAAGGCGGCCAATGAACGCCCGGAGTTGGCGGGGATGGGAACAACAATGGTTGCTTCCTATTTACGTGGAAAACATCTTTACGTTGGAAACGTTGGCGATTCTCGCTGTTATTTATTTAAAAAGCCAGACATGTGGCAAATCACCGAAGATCACTCGCTTATCAATGAGCAGCTTCGAGCCGGTGTAATGAGTGAAGAACAAGTGCACCAATTTGTGGGCCGAAATGTAATCACGCGGAGCGTGGGTTATGAGCGAGAAGTCTATCCTGACATCATTGAGAGAGAAGTTTCTGACGGAGAGATATTTTTGATGTGTTCAGATGGACTCTCTGGTTTGGTTTCGGATGAAAAAATTTGTGAGATATTAAATCAAAATACACCTGACAAAGCTGTCAAAGCTTGTGTAGAACAAGCCTTGGCCAATGGTGGCGATGACAATGTGACGGTGTTGTTGTTGCAATTCTTTGAGTAGCCCGCGAAAGAGAGAACTCCGTATTGGATAAGAAAAAGGTCACGTTATTTGTTGTCAGCAATCAGACTGGCAAAACTCGGAAAGTCGTTCTTTCAGCCGCTTGGTTGAAGGCCTTGTCGTTTATTTCTGCTATTGTGATTATTATTTTTGCAGCAGGTTTGGTCGACTATTTTGGACTTCTAGTTCAAGTCATGGAGAACAAACGTTTGAAGGCTGAAAATGCTCAACTCACAAAGCAATTTCAAGTCGTTGAAAGTAAAGTCAGTTCATTAGAAAACTCACTTGAGCGTGTGAAGACCTTTACGACCAAACTAAAACTCATCACTAATGTGGATGCCGACGACCGAATTACGAAGTTGACCATGGGTCCGAAGCCAAGCGCCGGCCAGCCCGTGGAAGAGTACGAGCCGATGGAGCAACGTCAAGATGGCGAAGCTCTGACTCAACAGGATCAGGTGTTTGCAAATAAAAGACCCTTGGATGATCAAGTGGGTGAACTCGCAAATGAAAATACAGACAAAGACTATGCCTCTTTGGTCGTACGAATCGAAAAAGCTGTGAAAGAGACTCAACTCAAAGAGCAAAGTGTCATTGATTTGTGGGAAAGTCTTTCAGAGCGGCAAAGTTTGTTGAACTCCACTCCGAATATCAAGCCGGCAAAAGGTTGGTTGACCTCACGATTTGGATATCGGATATCACCATTTACTGGAAAAACGACTTTGCATGCAGGAATGGATATCGCGGCGGCGCCAGGTTCACCTGTTTATGCGCCTGCGGATGGCGTCGTCGTCTTTGCCAGTTATGATGAATCTTACGGGAAGCTTATTTCCATCGATTATGGTTTTGGCGTGACCACTCGCTTTGGACACTTATCGCAGATATATGTTCAAGTCGGACAGCGTGTGACGAAGTGGGATGTTGTCGGAGCGGTGGGGAACACGGGAAGATCAACAGGTCCACATTTGCACTATGAAGTTCGTATCAATGGCACAGCCGTCGATCCCATCAACTATATTCTCGACGAATAGGACCTTTTTTAGATTTTATTTGTGACATCATTTTTTGGGGCGATAGACACCTTCTCTAATTGGGGATAGACTTTCTGTTGACGGAGGACTCTATGTCTAAAACAATTTTGATCCAACTCTTAGCATTTATGTCAGCAACGAGTTTTGCTGCATTGCCACCTCAGTTTTCAGAATGCCTGCGTGAAAATAGCGGGACGACGATGTCAGTGTATGATCTAAAAGATATTGCAAAGGTATCGTCCGTTACACTTTGTCAGAACCAAATTGGTTTGTTGAGTAAGTATGACGTCATCGAGCTATTGAAGACCTCGAACGTTCAAGCAGGCATCTTCCTTTCAAAAACACCTTATATCAAAGAAGACCTTTTGGAGATGGCGAAGGCCGGTACCTATGTCCTTTATGTTGATAATCAGGAGCTGGACAGGTACGCCCTGATAGATCTTTTGAAGGCCAAGGTGCTGATTGTCGTAAGTACGATTACGGCCGGGCTTTCTAAAGAAGATATTTTGGCAATTGCAAAAGAAGGCAGCTTTATAATTAATTTAAATTCAAACTTACCCAAGGAAGACCTCAAACAGTTTGTAGATGCGGGGATTCAAGTGGTGATCCGCACCCACTCGTCGGGTTTGAATAAGGAATCCATCATCGAAGTTGCCAAGGTGAATAGCAATTTGGTGACGATCCTTCCGTAGACTAGAAATTCTCTTACGACTTACTATTACCCACATTTTTTACTGGATGTGGGTTTTTTATTCCTGACAATTATTGCGTGTTTTACTAGTCACTAGTCAGAACACAAGCATTACTTTGCGGCTCCATTTTCGAGATAGAACACGTTATTTAATTCTAACTTTCGGCTCAAACGGCACTCCAGAGAGGGGTACTCCCACGAGTCTTTGGTATCGCTGAGCTAATGCGATACTCTTAGAAGCTCAGCTGATTCAGGCTTTCCCGAAAACTTTAGCCCCGAAGGGGTGAGGGCAGGAAGCCTGACTCGAGCGGAGGGTTTAAAATCGAAAAACCCACAATCCGCGAAGAATTGTGGGCGTAGTTCTATCGAGAGGTTTTCAAATTCAATCCTAGTTGTCGTTCATGACAGAAACCGCCGGCATCGGACATTGAAGGTCCTTGAGGCGTTTGCTGATAATGTGCGCATCTGCCTGAAAGCCACGATTTACTAACAATTTTTTCTGAGCATCAACTACCGACTGTCTTGTCGACTTTCCGTTGAGTTGGCTGACTCCTCGGCAATCTGACAAAACATCCGGATCCATGCTGCTATCCAGGACATCGTCGATCATGTCACAGAAAAACTTAATGGCGCCTAAGTGATCCAGAGCTGCCGACCAATTCAACCATGCGCTTTCTAATTGCTGGCAGGCAATTTCATGATTGCGCGACCCCTTTGGCAAGTTATCAAAATTCAGATTGCTGAGCTTCTTTTTGTACTCATTGTCGCGCTCTTGCATTTTAGTGTTAGAGGGACCATAAGAGCCATAACCACCATAGCCACCATTTCTGATCATTTGTTCGTGAGCTTTAGCTGCTTCAGTTAAACTCCAAGCTCCTGCACGCAAGGTGTTCATGCTGTTTACGAAGGCAGAGATAGCTCTGTCATGAACTGACTTGGTGTGGTTGATCCACTCCACAACTGGGACTTTTGAGGAGCTACCTGTGCGAGAACCAAATAGTCCCGCCTTCAAAAGCACCATCCGTTGAGCAAGTTCAGAGCGGTCGATTATAGAGTTGTCCTTCGCCAGTTCTTGCATCGCTCTTTCAACACGTTTGATGGTCAACTTTTGGTTTTCAATCAAATTGAATTGCTGCTTCCATGTGCGGTATTCCGAGTGCTCATTGAGTTCACTTTCAAGTGCTGTCTTTCTTTCGTAAATGATAGTAGCTGTCGCGGCAATTGACTTTCGAATTCCATTGAACCAGGCGCGAGCGCTGTTGCCGCAAGTGCGCAAAGATTTTTCATTATCATTTATTGTTTCAAAGTTTTCCACAATGCGTTCCACGGAACTATTGTATAGAGATGTCATGACATCAACATTCAGTTGCTGGGCTTTTGTACCTTGGGCAGAAGCAGCCTTCAAATTAAGAAAGGCAGAGGCTGGAAAACTTTTTCCATCCTTAGACCATTCGGATAATTTTTTTCCTACGCGGCAAGCCAAATCATCGTCTACATTTTGTGGGATCTGATCTTCGATCACCGCGAAGTCAGCGCGATCGCTTTCATTCTGCGTTGCAATTTTTTTAATATTCTTTTCGTGGGAATCTCGATAGGCCAAAATCTGGGTAATATTTCCAGTAGGTGCAGCAAAGCGCGCTTTGTAAAGATCGACGTCGCTTTCTAACTCTTGAGTAATTTTGTCGATTTTCCCGCTTTGTGCTAGCTGCATGAAACGAACTTTGCGCGCCACTTTCGTGTACTGGCAGGTGTTTTGAAGAACAGCGTTTCGTGTGGTTACGCTCGTCATATTCAAAGAACCTCTTTCATTTAATTTTGCCAGCGCGGCAATGCTGCTGGTGGCAACTGTTCCTGCCACGACGAAGGGTAGGGCGGGTGCGAGGGCCGCATTCATTGAAACGGCAAATAAGGCGTAGGGTGCAAAGCCATTAATGACTTCATTCAACGCCAAAAGTGCTTTTCCAGTCGTCATCGACTGGCGTCCACAGCTAGAGTTCAAGAAAGAATTATTGTTAACGACATCACCCATATTTCCTAGCGCGGTTAAAGCAGACGTCACTGATTGATCAACTGCGGAAACGCTGACTTGCGAAGGATCTGATGCCTGCATTAATTTGGTCAGCGTAGCGATGCTTTCCTTGATTTTATTTCCATTGTCTTCAAGAGCTTTTGCCGAAGGATTTGTGCTGCACTCAACAGTTGTCGTCACAACTTTACTTAGATCATCAATCGCCTTCAAAAGATCTTTATGAACACTGTTGGCAAAAAGTGGGCAGGAAAAATCTTGGGAAAGATTGGCAGCGACCATAGATTTCCCACCTGCTGTATTTTGACTTTGATTGGTGGTATTGTTGTTGTTGTTGTTGTTCTGCCCCGCTTTTCCTTGGCCAGGAAGGCTGTTGCCGGGCGCTGAGTTTTTGCCGTTACCCTGATTGTTTTCATTGTTGCCCGTCTGTGGCATACCGATTTTTGGCTGGGTTGGCGCAAGTCCTGTGTCATCATCCTTAGAACCATCGTCCGGAATCAGATCAATCGGAAAGTTTACGGGGCGAGATTGCGCCTGTGCTAAATGAGGTAAGGCTAAGCAGGTCGTAAGGGCCAGTCCCAAGGTACATCTCATTATATGCGTAAGCTTCATAGCGTTCTCCCTTGTCTAACTTTTAGTTAGAGGTTCTTTTTTGCGCCCCCAGGCGGCCAAACAACTTTGCCTAAGTCTTTGAAAAGACTTACATGGGTGGGTTGTTGTTTTGTTGACCTCAAGGCTTCGCAACAGACCTTGCAAGTCCAGTGCTAGATGGTGTCGTTTTGAGACGGGTAAAGGGGACTAACAGCCATCAATGGTGGGTTCTTTCTAAAATTAGTGGGTCGGCTGTGGATAACCCCTTTTAAACGGGACACGCCATCCAGGCTCAAACCGGCTTCTTGCCCCCGATGGGGGCGCACGCATCCATGCGTGCCGGAG
>JBBKWD010000126.1:0-19827 GCA_037968775.1 Bdellovibrio sp. | reverse complement strand
GCTTATTGGCAACCGTTTTTGGATATTAAGTCTGTACGTTTTGGCAGCGTTGCGGAGAGGAATCAGTCCAGTCTCAAATAAATCACTATTCAGTGAAATTTTCTAGCTAGGTGAGACTGCGACAATATCTTTGATTGCGCTGACGAGTTTGTTTTTCACCGCGGATCTATAGGAACTTTGTCTTTCTATAAGATAGAGTCCTAACTTTTCGGGCTTATAAAGTGTCGCAAAACCTCCTCTTTTGAGTTCCTCTCGAATCATAAACTCCGGTAAGATGGAAACGCCTTGTCCCTTCTGAACGCAGGCCTTGCGGGTCGTGGAACTATTAGAAACGAGCGAGATAAACGCATTCTTGTTATGGCCAAGATATTTTTTAAATAAAGGCAGCTCCTCGGGGGTTAAGTGGGATGGGCTGTAAGTTGCAATATAAGAATTGAGCGTTTCTATATTGTTTTTCAAACTATCCTTCACCACAAAATGAAAATCGATATCGGCAATTTTTGACTTCACAAGGTTTCTTGGCAAAGAGGGAGTATTAAAGAATATGCCAAGATCCACCTTTCCAGATTCGATATCGTTCAAAAATAATGAGGCAGACCCCGTTTGATGGGTAAAATGAAACTGCGGATTAGTTTTACGAAAAACCGAGAATAGGGTTTCAATCAATCCAAAGGACAAGGAATCTGAGCAGGCCACAGAGAGCTTATGATCGCGTTCTTCTTTGGAGGAAAATCGATCTTGGATTTGCGAGATGGTTCCAAATATTTTCTGGCATTCAAGATATAAACTTTCGCCATCTTTAGTGAGGATCACATTTTTGCGCTGTCTTTCTAGCAAGTGCACGCCTAAGTCTTTCTCAAGCAGCTTCACGGCCCGGCTGACCACAGGTTGTTGTACATGAAGTCGTTCCGCAGCCCGAGTGAACCCATTTTCTTTGGCGACATAATAGAAGTATTTCAGGTAATTCAGGTCCAAATTCATTCATACACCACATCTATGATATTTATATATATAATATATTTCACATATAACACGAAGAATGTCAAATTCCGCCTGCCACAACCAATCACGAGGAGGCAATAATATGTTAAAAGCGATTTTAGCGATTCTTATAATTTCACCTGCAATAGGCCATGCTGAGAGCAAAGAGAGCTCTTTAAATTACAAAGAGTATACCATTAGTGATGAAAGTTGCGAGCGCGACCTTAAATCGCTCGCACAGTCTCTCTGCGCAGATACAACTTCTGAATTAATGGAGATTCATCGTGACCAATTTAGAATGAGGACAAATGCTGAGAATACGTTAGATGAGTGGTTTATTTTTGCCGACTCATCTATGGGATTGGTTAAGGTTCATCGCTACACAGATCTCGATCAACCGGCTACCTACGATAAAAATACAGACTACTGCTACCTTCATGTGGCTTGCTACAATAAGTAAAGTCGAAACTTTAGCGACGAACAAATCGCCTTTGACAAATAAGTCTGTGCGTTATTGGTCGAGCAAAAGGACATTTTACATAAGTTCTGGGAGAACACCGGCCCGGCTCGCTCAGTACGCCCCCTGTTGAGTAAATTTAAGCTGCATTCGCGCGAGTCTCCCCGCGGGAGTGCGATCCCAAAACTAGGGAGCTCAATTCTGAGATGGCCAAATGCAATTGTTGAGCCTGGCTTGCCATGTTTTCTGCGGACGCGGCGAGCTCTTCTGATGCGGCAGCGTTTTGTTGTGCGGCGGAATCAATTTCAGTCATCGAATTATTAACCTGACTTATGCCAGACGTTTGTTCCGACGATGCACTGGAAATCGCAGCATTTAAGTCTGCAATCTTATGAATCGATGCAAGAATATCCTTCAAAGTATCCTCGGTGTTTCCGACCTTTTTTTGTCCATCGTTTGTCATCTCAACGTTGTCTTGTATCAATTGATGTATTTCTTTTGCAGCAACTGTGCTGCGAAGAGCGAGGGCGCGAACAGCTTCCGCGACAACGGCAAACCCTTTTCCCTGTTCGCCTGCACGAGCCGCTTCGACAGCAGCGTTGAGGGCCAAAAGATTAGTCTGAAATGCAATATCATCTATGACCGTAATAATTTCAGATATTTTTTTGGAGCTTTTGTCGACGCTCGACATGGCAGCGACAAGATCAGTGAGATCACTTTCACCTTTTTTGGCTTTTCCAGTCGAGTCCTGAGAAAGTTGCGAAGCCACTTGAGCGCTTTCGGTATTTCTTGTTGTCATGGCGGAAAGCTCCTCAAGTGAGGCCACGGTGGTTTCAATTGATGCGGCCGTTTGAGTCGTGCCGGTTGAGATTGTTAGGCTCACTTTAGACATTTGATCGGTGGAATTACTAACCTCACTTGTGGCAATGGTAATTCGAGAAATGATGTCAGTGACCTTACCCGCAATCGAGCTGGCAAATTTTAAACATGCTAAAATGGCAAAAAATGAGAGGCCAGCAGCCCAAGAAAAGAAAGTTACTTCGGATTGGCTCACAACCTTAAATAGATCCGACTTATCCATTCGTACGAGCACGCCCCAACCTAACGAATCAATAAACTTTGACGTTCGAATGCTGGTGTAGCCCACAATCTCTTCATTGTTTTTTATCGGGTTTGGTGAGAAATTGTTTCCTTCTTTACCTTCTAGTATTGCCAGTGCAGCTGGATATTGGCGACTTTTGAGATCTAGCTTTAGCAAGATATTCTTGTCGCGCTGAATATCAAGACTGCTATTGTTTGCGGACGGATCAAAGTTTATAACCACTTTGCCTTGATTATTTGTCATGACCATATTTGTAGTTTCAAATCCGCGTGCTTTCATATTTTTGTAAAGAGTTTGAAACTCGTTTTCTACCCATTTGAAATTAGCCCTATTAGTGATGATACCTTTAATGCTTCCGTCAGCATTAAATACAGGACAAGAAAAGCTATTCCCTAAGATGTCCTTCTTGTAAATTGCAGATGAGATGGGGTCGAAATTTACGTCTTCAATGTATGTGCCGATAAAACCTTTTTTGGGGTCTTCTGTGAATTTTTTTGCAAGGGTGTTTTGAAACCAGTCATCACTCGAAAAATCTCGCGTTTTGAGTTGTTCAACATCTAGAGAGTTCCCTTGTGGATCAATTGAGTTGCTGGCGATTAGGCGCCCTTGAGTGTCCACAAAGAGAATCACGTCATATATTCCATAGAGACTGACATAGCTATCGAGCGCCGCGATCATCTGCTTTTGATCTGAAGATTGAAATACGGAGTTTTTGGCAAAGGCTTGCACATCGCCGTAACGTTCGAAGAATTGTGCGCCAATAGCCTCCGAAAGTCCATTTGCATAGATACCAAAAGTGTCGACAATACTTGCCCGCTGTTGTTTGGTAGCAGAGGTGAATTGAATTATATTAACTAGTTGAACGAGGGAAAGGGCCCCAAGCGTAAGTAAAAGGATCTTAGTCTTCAACGATATCGTTTTTTTCATTTTCCCTACCTTTGTCGAGTTGAATACGATGATCTATCGGCATAAATCTAAGGGGGGTTAAGCTAAAATAAATAGCGTTTCAATGTGAACCAAAAAAGTGAGTCACATGGGTGCAATCCTTTTATGCTCACGGAGTCGAGTGGTGAGGGGGTGAAACCGCACAGGTGGAATTAGTGAGGGGACTTTTGTCGCAGTCGTGTCTCACGAAAGTCGTCTCATCCAGAGATCAACTTTTCCATTGGAAAATCTTTTTTAATTGAGCTTATGAGGCGGAGATAGTCCAAAGGTTTGGTGAAGAATCTTAAGGCGCCAGATTCCTGGGATCGCCTTTCAAACTCTGTCGTATCATAAGCCGTACAGACATAGTATTGGATAGCTGGAAAATCAGCCTTGAGAATCTTTATAAGCTCAAAGCCATTCATGTGTGGCATGTTGATATCCGTGATGACAAGTATCTCTTCAGAAAGATCCATGGCCTGAAGTTTACCGATGCAGCCCTGACCACTCTCGGACGTAAAAATTTGATTGGGAAAGTTACCGAGCTCTTTAGATAGACGCATTTTGAAGAGTGGCAACAGATCAACTTCATCATCAACAAAAATAATTTTTAACATGGATTTCTAACCCTCAAGCTATGCCGAATGGGATCTCTAACGTGAACTTGCAATATTGACCTTCTGCTGAGTCAAAGTAAAGCTTTCCGTCGTATTTCTTAGCTAGGTCAATGCTCATGGAAAGGCCCAGACCTGTTCCTTGTCCCGGATCTTTGGTCGTGAAGAAAGGCGTGAAGATGTTATCTTGAACCAATCGAGGAATACCAATGCCATTGTCTTCGACGGTGAGGATGACAAAGTCTCCATCTCGGCGCAAGGTCAGTTTTAGCAGGGCCTCAGTCATTTTAGAATAGCCCCATTTTTTCATTAGCGCGAAAATCGAATTATCCAAAAGGTTCGCTAGAATGCGTTGGCAGTCTTCAATATGCATAACGACGCGACAGTCCTCACTTAAGATTTCAAACTTTACGGGAAGATCAATTTTGTTCTGGATTTTAAAACTTTTGACGGAGGCGGTCAGCATATCGCCGACTAGCACTTTCATGTCGATTTCAGAACGTGGCCCGATATTTTTTTTGGCGGAAACTAGAATACTGCGGACCAGGATGTCGATACGATCAGCATGCTTTAGTATCAAGTTACAGAACTCCGCGGACTCCTCGGGTTCTAGTGTGACCTCACCCATAAATTTATCCCGCAAAATTTGAGCTGAGCTTGTCACGATATTCAATGGATTCTTAATTTCGTGAGCCAAACCCGTTGCCAGGACACCTAATCCAGCCATTTTTTCTTGAGCGATAAGGCGCTTTTGCATCACGCGGATTTCATTGAGGTTGTCTTCGAGCGTCTGAGTTCTCTCTTTGACTCGCCCCTCAAGATTATTTTTTACAACCAGCGCCTCGTCATATTGATTAGAAAGGGAGCGAAACTGATTGCCGAAATAAACAGTGACCATTGAAACCAAGGTTAAAAATATTAAGGCAACTAATAAATAATATCGTTTCCAATACTGAACTAACTTCTGGACATCTGAGTTCGGTGTGTAGATTTGTACTTTCCAGCGCAGAGAGCTTTGAATTCGATCGTTTTCAATTTTGGACTCAATAAAAACGCCAGTCTCGGAATTGATGCTGCTGGTGCCGATATCAGAGGTCCCAACTGCGGCCACAGTGGTATTGTCGGCCGTTTGAATGCGTATTTGCGAGGTTCCTAGGCCCAAGCCTACAAATTTATCGTATTGTTCCTCAACCGCCAGTTTGATCCAGTCCAGGCGAGAGTAGGCTACCAGAATTCCTTTAGTTTGCCCGAGGACCGCGTTGGTTGCGAAGACCGCGCGCGGGCCTGCAAGTGAAGGCAGAAAGGAAATTGCAGGGTCATCTTGAATAATTTCAAAATAGACCCCCGTGAGACCGCGATTGATATCTTCGGTCATCTTTCGCAAAAGAGTATTATTAAACCACTTTGTGGCTCGAATGTGGGTTGGAGAAATTTTGATTTCAGGAAGGGGAGTGCTCGTGACATCTTCTGTATTTGAAAGAAGTATTTGGCCGTTTAAATCAACAAAGAGAATTAAATCATACAAACGGTAAAGATTAGAGTACGCATTTAACAATTTGGTGCCAGTGGCATCGGATCTGTGCGGAAGTGCTTCGAGTGCACCCGCAATGGCTTTAATATCACTTTGCCGTTCAAAGTATTGCACGGCAATTTGATTACCGACTGATTGAGCCTGACTTTGATAGACTTTTTTAATGCTATCTGTGACGGAGCTAGAAAATATTGTCAGGATCAGCCACGAAGTCAGGGCGACTACTACAAATAATGAGATGATAAATAGACTTACTGTTACAATAAGTTTGCTTTTTGATGCCATTTTAGCAGCCTATCCTATGTAATTCAGCACTGCTAAGTTACAAAAAATTAATATTATCTCCCAAGTATCGTTGCGACTCCTTCTAGGGCAGTTCCGAAGAGAGCCTGAGACCTTGGCTATTCGATAAAGCCTTTAGCTCGGCTCTGATTTCTGAGATATTATTGTGTAGTGTTACAACATCGTCAATATCCATGGCTAACTCAAATCCCATACTATAGGTGAATTTCGCTAGGTACCCTACTATTGCGACTGTGGTTGCTCCGACAATTATCGCGGGAATTCCGGCCCCTGGCGCACTTGCCGTCAGTACAGCTAGTGTAAAGACTCCACCGACAAGTGCAGCCGTTAAAGTCAATATGGATCCACCGGCCAGCAAAACAACGTCGCCGCCGACCTCGAAGTACTTTTTTGAAAGTAGCTCTTGGAATGTTTTTAGCTCCAGATCCAATTTTTCCCGTTGTTCTTGATTCATTTTTGAAAGCTCTGTCTTTAAGGTTTGATCCAACTTAAGGCTTTCTTCTGGGAATTGTCCCGCAGCCATAGCGTTCATGGAAATCAAGAGCCCGACAACAAAGCACAAATATTTTTTAATCATAGATATCTCCTCGGCTGCCGGAACTGCAAGGTCCTTGCCTGCATCAGGAGCTATTCCTTTGATTTAACGGAAATTGAAGTGTTTATGAATTTACTATTGGACGTAAATTGCCGATACAATCAGCGGCCTGTCGGGTTTTAGCTGTGGGTAGCTATCGTGTCCATACAGCTGTTTTCGGTTCTTAGTTGATTCTGGCCATCCTGAGCGGCCTTTCTGAATCGCAGCCCACTATCATCGAGAAGCGTTAAAAACTCAGAGGGATCTCTTGAATTATTCATCAGGCCTCATTTGAATCGTCTTTAATATAGAAATGAAATCTCTTAGGAGCCATAAAAAGAGTAGACAGCTTCATTTGAATTGGTAAATTGAGCTCGGGCGGAGACTGCATAGCATCTTATCTATAACTCCGTATTTTTTAACTCGCAAAACACTCGAGAAATGTATGCCGTTTATTGTGAATCTAATTATTTCCGCCTCTGCCATCAGTCTTTGTGTTTGGCTAGCAGGGAAGTCGCCAGGATTAGCTGGTTTTATTATCTCTTTGCCTCTATCAACTTTGTTAGTGCTGGCGCTGAATCAGGTTCAGCATGGCGAAAGTGGAAATGGCGTGGCCTTAGCAAAAAGTGTCTTTATCGCGGTTCCTGCGTCCCTTGTTTTCTTTATTCCCTTTCTGCTTTCAGAAAGATGGAAGATTCCATTCTGGGTTTGCTATGGAAGTGGTATCGCCTTGTTAGGGGTTGCATTCTTTGTGCATCGCTATTTATTTTCGTTGTTGTCGCGATAGAAGCAAAAAAAGGCGATTTACCACGAACTCGAGTGCATCCACAGTTTACACTTGACGGTGTTCATTGAATGGCGGAAATCTAGAGACATGGATATGGAATTGAAGCCTGAAAATCTATTGAAGCTAGCCCAAATGCAAATGCCCTATGGTAAATACAAGGGCTTTCGCTTGGTAGACTTGCCAGAGTCCTATGTTCTTTGGATGTACGATCAAGGCTTCCCAAAATCAGAGCTCGGCAAACTGCTTGCCGAGCTCTATGAAATCAAAGTCAATGGGCTTGAGTTTTTGTTAGAGCCTTTAAAAAATATCGATCCAGATAAATATTAATTCATAGAAGTGAGTCCTACATGAAGCGACTCAGGCTCTACAAGTTGGGATTACTTCTCTAAAGCAGCGAACTTCATTTTTTTTGTCTGAGGTCCAAGAGTTTTTCCAACTTGCTTTGAAGTCCGACTGCAAATGCAGGCCGAATCAGGATTGGCGAAGTCGGTTACGCAAAGGTTCATGCCAGGCAACCTTATTTGTTCTTTTTTACTCGAGCATTCAGGCATGCTGCTTTTGGCTTGAGCAAATGAGGCAAAGACAATGGCGATCGTGAATATGGGAATCTTCATTTACACTCCTTTTACGTACAACTTGGAACCAGAGAGAAACTTTTTAAAGAGTTTCATTGGTTCAGAATCTCCCGCTGAATAAATAGTATTACGTGTTTGAAATCTTTAAAAGCGAGATTGTTTTCGTGCCTAGAAAAAGAAAAACAACACCGTTAAAGTCTATATATTGGGATTGGCCGACAAAACTGTTTCAGAAGTGGAAAAATCGATCCCAAAAAAGAATGTCTCATACTTGAGTAAAGTCAGATAGTTCGTGAGACAGGTGTCGGGAATTGTTGGTGATTGAACTTTCGTGTTTTCCATTTCGTCGAACTTGTTAATGGAGTTTATGAAAAGAGTATCGACGATAAAGTTCACTCACAGGAAGATTTATTTTAATCGTAAAACTATCTATCACATGGATGTGAATCCTCACCTCGCATTCAGATAACTCACTTGATTCCTTCTATAGATCTCTTCGTTTTTCCCCGTAACATGGAGGAACACGAGGAGACAACAAATGAACTATTTAAAAAAATCAGGCAGTGTTACAGCACTCGCTTTGACCATGATCTTGAACGTTTCTCCCGCTATGGCCCGCGGTCTCGAGCATCCTGGGTTGAAAGAAATGACAAATGAGGAAGGACGACGTCTTCATAAGCACAAAGTAAAGCGCGTGCGCCCGAATCGGCTTGGGTTGGAACGGGTGAATAAAGAGCGCGCCCGTCGCGGAGAAGCCCCTTTAGCCGTCGACCCACAGTTGCCAGAAGTCGAGTTAGAAGAATCGTTCCAGGCCTCAAGCCCCGCGGATGGAAGCACATCATTGGGGGCCACTGCGATAGCGGCTCAAGTCGACAATTCGGTGTTACCCTCCTTCCCTCCGATCGCCAATCAAGGGAGTCTCGGCACCTGTGTTCCCTTTGCCTCGACCTACTACATGATGAGTCACGAGGTGTGTTTAACTCTAGGGTGCAACAATAAAAATTCCAATACGCATATTTACTCTCCTAAATGGACTTATAATTTGATCAACGGCGGCGTAGATAACGGTTCCTATTTTTCTGACGCTTTTGCGGCCCTAGAAAGACACGGAGCTGTGTCGATCGCGGACCTTCCTTATGATGCGGACTATAAAAGTTGGGATATGAATTCATTGCATTGGAAAAATGCGATCAATATGCGCATGAAACCGAATAGCTATAGCGTTATTAATACCGACGCAGGCATGGCCAACGTAAAACAAATTTTGTCTAACGGACATGTGTTGATTTTCGGAACATATATCAACAGTTGGGTTTATACGACGGTGAAGGCGCGTGCAGGAGTGAATTCACCTTTCGCGGGGCAGTCTGTCGCCACTCATTTGAATGGAAAAGTTGCCGGACATGCCATGACAATTGTTGGGTACGACGATGACATATGGACCGACATCAATGGCAATGGAGTTGTTGAGTCACAAGAACTCGGAGCCTATAAAATTGCGAACTCATTTGGCAACTCCTGGAAGAACCAAGGATATGCGTGGGCTGCCTATGATGCTTTTAGGGCGACCTCGACTGTTCCAAACTTTTCAGTCGCAAGCCGTGTTCAAGTGACTCAAAATGCCAATGCATTTTACAGCACTTATGTTCCCTATACGCCAACACTTTTAGCTGAAGTTAAAATGTCCCATGCCATGCGCTCGCAAATAGGTTTACAGTTTGGTTCTTCGGCAAATACGGCCACGAATCCGACGGCTACATGGACACCTTATGCTTTTGCCAATCGTGGTGGTGACTTGGCCTTTGATGGTACCAATTTAGAAAAGTCAGCAAGCTTCTATTTTGATATTTCGTCTTTGGCCAGCTCGAATCCTTCTGCCCAAAAGTTCTATCTGACCTTGACGGATAGTAAAACGGGGAGCTACTTCACAACTCAAAACTTTAATATTGTCAGTCCTGCTGCCGGGAATACTCTGCTCTCAGCTGCAGGTGTGCCGCTTTCCTTAGATGGAAATTCAATTCGGTTGGTAGCAGGAACAACTGCGGTCGACACGACAGCACCGCCAGTTCCATCCAACCTTCGCGCGAGTCTGCGGACTGGGCGTAGTGCAAAGATAACAGTATATTGGTCAGCATCCAGCGATGATGTCAAAGTTGCACGGTATGAACTCTTTAGAAATGGAGTCCAGATAGGGCAAACAACTTCGACCAGCTATTCAGATTCGGCGATTACTCGCGGGGTTACTTATAGCTACCAAGTTCGAGCGATCGATACCAGTGGAAATGCTTCCGACTTATCCTCTTCAGTTTTTCAGAAGTGGTAAGCAAAAGCCCAGAATTTAATTTGGAAGCCCCTCATCAAAAGTGAGGGGCTTTTTTGATTGATAGAAATGCGTCTATAGGTGACACAGAAAAGTGATGAAGATCCATATCACAATCGGATGTAAGGAGTCGAGTTCAGAGAACGGATCGCCTTTTGCCCAAGGGAGTCAACCCGCGACGAAGGTCTGCCGAAGAGTGAGGTGACGGCAATGTCAAAGGATGGGCTCAATGGAATATTTTCTATTAGTCAACAAACAGAAGGTCGGACCATTTAGCGAAAAAGATCTTCTGCGGGGGCTTAAAGCACAAAAAATATCTTTGTTTGATATGGTATTCAATCAGCAAACAAATGAGTGGATCATGCTCATGCAGCATCCGGACTTTTCCAATATCGAGTCCGACTATGACGAAGATCTTGATCAAGGTGAGGAAAGCCTAGGGCTTCTTTCAGAAGGTGGTGCGCAAGCTCCACGAACCTCGAAGGGAATGTTCTCGGAAGAGATCACATCTTTTCACCCCGTGCTGTGGTATCTAAAATCCGAGAGACCGGCGGGCCTTAAGTTTTTGGTAGTCTTATCGATGATAAACAGTCACCAAATTTCTGAACAAACATTGATTGCGCAAAACAGCAGTGGTCCTTGGAAGCCTTTGATTGATTGGCCAGATTTTTCATTGGCGTCGCGCGCGGAATACAGAAAGACGACATCCACTCCGGTGCCGGAAGTGAATTTACGTCGTCAGTCCCCGAGGATCACTTTTGGTAAGAATCTCCTGGTGTTGACACGCGAAAAAGTTTCTAGGGTGTTTTGCTTGGATGTTTCTAAATCAGGCATGTCGTTGATATTGCGCATAGACCTTTATACGCCGGGTGAAGAGATTTATGTTAAGTTTAAAGATGACTTAGAAGACAAGCATTTTGATCTAAAAGCCAAAGTTATTTCGGCGCGGAAGGTAAGTCTGCCTGGTTACACCGAAGAGTTCGTCCGGTATGGAGTGCGCTTCACGCATCTGACGACACACGGTAGGTCGACACTCAAAAACCTTGAAGTCTATGAATAGTAGTCTACAAATAGAGGTATGACGACCAACGGACTATCTCAAAATTTAGGAAGCAATACTTTCAGATGAGCTTTCGGACTTGGCAAGTCTCTGAAACCGCGGGAAGAACATTCCGGTTGTAGCGATATACTTTTGATAAGAACTCTGTAGGTTCGAGGATAAAAACTTCCTTTCCTCAAAACGGGCCGCGAGGTAATAGGTGATCATCATTGAAAGTCCTAAGCCTGCAAGCAGCAGACTCTGCGTACCGAGGGCAATGCCAACATAGGTATAGATATAAGACGAGTAAAAAGGATGGCGAACTAGTGAGTAGGGTCCATTGCTAATATGGAACTCCGGTGAGTCCTCGCTAAAAACGATGCTTAATTTGTTTTTTTGAATGAGGGAGCTGCAGTAAAAGAACAATCCCAAAGCTCCCACGATCAAGAGCGAAGCGATAAGACTTAATAGTTGCATCTGAGGCGGTGAGCTGTAGAGAGTATAAAAAAAGCAGCCCCAAACCGCTAGGAACTGAACTTGAAAAAAGCGATAGCGCTTGTTGTTCGTCGAGTCGACCTTTTTAAAGACTATAAATACCGACAAGAGTTGCACAACGAACGAAAGACTTGCAAGAAATGAAAATATGTATGTGGTCATTGGTTAGCCTGCCATTTTTGATTGAAGTTCTAGTTTTTCTTTTTGGCGGGCTGCTAATATTTTTTGTGTTTTCTTGCGCTCATAAAAGTATCGAATAATTTTAGCGACCGGGGTCAGTAGTCGATAGACTCCGAGCCGCAAGTTTGTCGCTGGATCTAGCTCTAACAGATCATACTGCTGCAAATAGTTCGAGACACCCGACCAGACGATATTCCACTCGATTGGTCCAACAGTTTTCCCCATCATCGCATCTGGTACATTGGCTAACAGAATGTCGTGCTTAAGATTATTCAAACCCGCATGTTCATAAGTTAAACCCACTTCATGAAAGCCGATGCGAGTATAAAGAGGCGCCATGTTTTTTGTGGCACAGATAATTATCCATTTTCGTTTACTTTGGGCAACGGCAATGGCGATAAACTTAAACATTGCAATAAGCAAGTCACTGCCTCGAAAGTCTGGACGGGTGCAGGCGCGCATGATTTCGACCATTTCATCACGACGTGGCAAGTGGCTCGGCCATTTGACAAAACGTTCTTGCTCCATGGTGTCGTCGAATTGATTGAAAATAAGACGGGCGCTGCTCACGACCTGTCCTTTATAGGTGCCAACTACAATGCGAGCTCGCGAGTCGTATTCGTCGGCCATATCCTGAATCGTAGCACCATCTTTTAGTTTCCCCGCATCTTTGTATGAAAGAAAACGCAGTTCAAGGACCTTGTCGTAGTCTTCTTTGGTACGCACATAAGTGAAGTTAACAGAGTCAGAGACCTTATTGACATGGACTCCGGACGCAATCAACTCTTCGAGAGATCCAACATTTCCGAATTGCATCAGATACTGAGAGACGGCCTCATTCAAGCCGGCATCAGCCTGATTGAAGGAAACACCGAGAGCTAGAACTTCTTTAGTCCCGTCCATTTCAATACGCAGATTCTTGACCGTGATTTTCATTTTTAACTGAGTCACCATCGGAAAGTTAAAAATGCAATCAAAGGTCATTTCGGGCATGATAAATTTATTACGAAGGCTCGTGTGAATTTTCATGCCGCCGTTAGAAAGATCTTTGACCTTAAAGTAGACAAAGTCATTGAACTTGGCAGGATTCGAAGCGACTGCTGTTGGATAGAATTGGTCACTGCACATCCAACGATTTGAAGACCGTCTTTCGATATCTTCACTACGCTCTGTAGTTTTTGAAACTAAGCGGATATGCAGGAAGTGGTGGCCATTTTCTGAAACGATATCATCTACAACTAGGCCACTCAGCAGGTTTTTTTGATTTCCCACTCGCAGCTCTAAATCCACGGTTAAACCCTTTGGAGTGGGACTTGTTCCGTCCACCAAAAGCTCGATGCCCAAGGGGCTCATACGCCAAACGCGAAACTCTTTATCGAAGTTGATGTCTTTGTTCTGTGAGATCAGCCGAGCAAAGATGGGGTCCCCTTGGCGAACATCAGCCGGGACAATTCCGCCGTGAATTTCACTAACTGTGGTGTTTTCAAAAGATTTTTGTTGGGTCATGCGGCACCTGTGTAGAATATCGGAGGAACTGATTCGTTTGTCAGTGCCTCGAGATTTTTTTTGTTGGGTTTAAAAATATAGATACTCACGGTGTCTTCAAAGTCCCGAATCGTGATCTTGATGTCTTTTAGATCTATTTTTGTTAAGATAACCTCTGGACGAGTTTCCAAAAGTATTTTTGCGAAGCTTTCAGTCATCAGGACATCCCCATGCGCGAGTTTGTCTTTCAGCGGTGGAGTCTTCGTCAGCTCATCAATGCGACTTAAAATATTCACCGGGCTGCCAATGGCAGTGATCTCAATGGCGGATTTATAGCTACTAAGATTTCCAACTATGGCTTCACCACAAGAGACCAAGATATAGCGATTGATTTGCTGATCCGGAGGTAAGGTTAAGTTCATTTCTGTATTAAATCGACTGATGGCTGCGGCCGAAAAGGTAGAGTTTAGAATATTTCGATTCAGATCATTGGCGTCGTAGTAGGCAAAAATCAGATCGCCAATTTTACGCGGAATTCCGTTATGCTTTTCAACGAGCTCAGTGGAGACCTTTACATTCGGCAGCATTGCTTGTGAAACATAGCCTTGCAGATCATTGGAGCCCTTCGTAAACCCACGAATGTCGCTGTACAAGCAGGCCACAGGCAAAGAGCGGGGACGGAGAACTTCGTCGATGGCTTGAAGGGTCGACATACGGCTTTCTTGAATATAGTAAGTTAAACGCTTGGAAATTTCAGAGGGCAAAAAAGCCTTAATCTGGTTGGTGAATTCAAGATTTACCTCAATAAAACGCTTTTGTTGTTCGAAGTTTCGCTGATTGGCTAGGAATAGGTGAATATCAGCAAGGTATTTTGCTCGTGTGAAGACCACAAAGATCATGGTCACGACAGAGGCGCTGGCAATCATCGCGGGGCTTTGATTGGCTTCAATTAGTGTGCTCCACGTAATGGCAGAAAGCACGATCGCAAAAAAGATGCTCTTAACCAAGGACGCTCGCAACATGATGGCTGAAATAAAGATAAAGGCGTAAACATAAAGGTAAGGTACTTTTGGATACCAAACCACAGTGCGGGCTTGGAAGTAGGCAAAGGCGATACAAGAGAGTATCAGAGGGATGCGAAAGTATTTTACGTTATGAAGTTTGGGGATCGAATAATAGGCTAAACAAAGTGCGCCGATGCCCGCCATCCCAAAGCGATAGTTAAACCACAATTCGCTTGGCGCCAAGCCCTCGCTGCGATCGACAGTATAGTAGTGCAAGATATAAACGGCTATTGCGATGGGATAAAAGAATCGAGTTGCAGACAAAAATTCTTTCTTTTCTTGCGCGTACCATAGCGGGCCCCAAGGTGTCCCTTGAAGCAAAAGATGCGGAAATAGTAAGAAAAATATCTTTTCGAGAAATTTCACACACTTGGTATCGTCGGAATCACGAGATAAATTGAGGTCTATCCGATGGAGGTGAGTCCAGAGGGTGCAAATCAGGACTTGGGTTAGGTCCTGACTTAGACAAGTGTCCAGGGAGATTGATAGGCACAGAGTATGTCGAGTCCAGTAAGAGACTCGACACTTAATTCGACACTAGTTTAAGCGACAGCATTCTCGATCAAAATTAAAATAATTCCAATGATCGAGCCCCCGGCGATCACGCCAGCTGCCAAAGTTTCTTGATTTTCCACGAAGGCTCTAAAGCCCACAGATTTTGGATCAGTAAAGCGTTTGCGAGCTACCCAAAAAATTAAAGTGCCTAAGGCCATCGACCAAGCGTCGGTAAAGCGCAACACAAACCCTAAACCCAAGCCCACGCCTGACAGCGGGAACCGACCCTTGGACTTTTTATTTAGAACCTCAATAACGATACCTAACACAGCCCCAATAAGAGCCGCCACTTGAGCTGAGGGATGTAAATTGCTAAGTCCCATTGTTAAAGCTTCAGAAACACCTTTCCAAATAGAAGCACTCGGCAACGGCAAGCTGTCGGAAGTGAATAGTGAAATATCCCCATGGAACAAAGAATAAAATACGGGGACAGCAACAATGGCGCCGGCAAAGATTCCCAGCACATGGCCCAGTGCCTGATGGCGCGGTTTTCCACCTAACATATAGGCGGGTTTAATATCCATCAAAAGATTACTGGCATTCAGAGAAACCTCAGAAGTAATTCCCGCGGTCATTAAGTTCGTCGTCACATTGCCCGGTGCTAAAACACCGTAAGTAATTTGCGTCAATTTACCGAGGGCTCCGCCAGGTGTAATCGCCGTCAATCCCGTCGAGGTCACAGCGATGAGGGTAAAGATGAAAACCAAAGGAATAGCAATAAGCCCCAACCAATAATGAATTCCGAACCATGCATGCCCCAGATAAACCGTTATAGCTCCGATGATCGGAATACCCACAGCGAAAATCCACATCGGCAATTCAATTTTTGCCAAGGCATCTGCTTTCTTGGGCCCCTTGACCATGAGCTTGCGGAAGGAATCAATGATAATTTGCGGCTTAGAGAAAAACGAATACAAGGACGAAGTCGTCATGATCGCAGCGCCCCCCCAGAGAGCCCACATCGTGATCGCTTTAAACTTAGCCTCTGGGATAATCCCCATATCAATCAGCACAGGTGCGCAAATAAAGTAATTGATAAAACCGCCGAGCAAAATCGACATAGCCGTTTTCATACTCATCAGTCCGCCAGTTCCCATCATCACAATGGAAGAATCAAACTGAATAGTGAGGTCTTTTAAGGGACTGCCCAAAATCTTTGGCGTCACAAAACCATAAATAAAATTATCCCAAGTCTGAGGCAGAGCTAAGAATTGCAATTTAATCGCTGCTAAAATGGGCTCTGCGCGCAAAAACTCAATCAAAGCAGAAAGTCCCGCACCCAACATCAAGAGCTTGGCTTTAAACATCCCTTGATTGCCTTCTTCGTCATGCAAGCTATCTAAGACCACGCCCGCGGCGTAGCCTTCAGGAAATGGCATCTGCTCGTCATTGATAAAACGTTTTTTTAAAGGGAAGGCAAAGAGCACGCCTAAAAGTGCCAGCACAATTATCCACCAAAAAGTTTGCCACATCGGAATCACTTCACCTGTGATCATCATATAGGCGGGAATCGAGGCCATCATCGGTGCTGTCATATAACCCGCGCTCGTCGCGATGGATTGCATAGCATTGTTTTCTAGTATCGACATATGCGTGCCGAGTTTTAATTTTGCCATCAATTTAAAGAATGCAAAGGAAACAATGACCGAAGAAATTCCCACGCCCAGAGTCCAACCAGTTTTAATACCAATATAAAGATTCGTGAGGCTGAGCAGGCCACCCAAGAGCATGCCAGTTAAGGCCGAGCGCAAAGTCAGTTGCGGCATATCGCCCTTATAAACATTCTTCAGCCACCACTCATCTTTTTCTTCCAGAGTCATCGAGTGCAGCTGCTCTTCGCTCAGTTCCTTAATCATAGCGCCCATCCCTCAAATAGAAATTCAAACCTCGTCAACCTACCACACACCGCCAAAAAGGTGCCAGGTGACCTTTTGCTGCGGGGGCGCGTCATGTGCTGTGTTTGTGCGGGCTTTTTGACAAGCCCGGGCAGCAAGGCTACCACTGAGTCATGGATATAGATCAAACCGCTGAAAGTCTGCCGCCCATCGAAGTGCCCGTTGAAAAACTTAGCGCCGAAGTTCTAACTTCGGTCATTGAGTCCTTTATTCAGCGCGAGGGAACCGATTATGGAATGAATGAAGTGAGCTTAGAAAAAAAGATTGAACAGGTTCGTCGTCAGCTGACGAAAAAAGAAGTTCGCCTGGTTTTTGATTTCAATACCGAATCGGTGACGTTGCTCACGCAAGTGGAGTGGAAGAAAGTTCAGCCTAAGAGTTAAAAGTTTTTTCTAGCGATGCGTTCAGGGAGGGGGACTCCCCGTACTACAGCTGTCCACAGGCTTTAGAGATTGTGGCCTGAGCGGCCTTTCTGATGGGCCTCGTGCCCATCCTAATGACCTACGCCAAAGACTATTTAAAAGATCGCTTCACCATCGTGCCAGGCGTGGGCGATATCATCCTCGGGGGCTACACGGCCCCTGCGATGCGCGTTTATTTGAACGCCGATAAGCTAAGACGCAACAACATCTCTGTTACCGTTGTTCAGCAGTCTATTAGGTCTCAACATGTTCGATAATAGCCCCCAGGTGGCGGGGGGGGAATCATGTGCTCAGGAATAGGCTTTTATTCTTCTTATACCTTACCTCAATATCGAAAGCCCAATGAACATTTCTTCGGGGCTTTTGGCATCTGAAATTTCTCGCCCTAAACGCTCTGAAAATTTTTTGACCAAAAGCTGATTCGAACGAAGAATCTGCGAATGCTTCTATTGAATATACTGCAAATCAGACAAAGTTGTTTGCACGTTCATAAATCGGTTCAATTGTTCTGCTGAAACGGCTTTCCAAAGCGCGGGGGCGGCTTGATCAGATATTTTATTGAAAGCAACCGCCGCCCCGTGATCTTGGTCCTTATTTTGATTGATGATATGACTAAAAACTTCCGGCGGGGTCTTAATAGGATTTTGCTAATGCCGATTCGATATCATAGCTATCCAAGTTTCTTGGTACCCACTATATGTGAGCCCATCGACACCTGCTTGAGCTAAGCGAGTCACCATTTTACTGGTGGCCTCTCCATTCCTAAAGTCATAAATGTTATCTGCTCTTAAAAGAATGACCGGACCGCGAGTCTCAAAGGTCGTTAAATGAGTTCCATAATTCTCACTATCCCGGGGATCCACTGAAACATAAAAACCTTTGCCAGCCAATTGTCCCGGCTCTTTAATTATTTCTGCCATCCACGTGTGAGAGACCCCTCCCGACATTAATACCTGGTGAATATCACGGTCTTCCCATTCAAAAAGGTATTTTGTTTCAAAGGTCTTCAGCTTCCCCACACTGATGTGACGATTCTTAACATCGACCAATGTGCCATCAGCCTTCAATTGAAATCCTGCCGCCTGAAGAGCTTGCCGATTCAGGGGCCCCTGGTAAAATCGAGCGTTTGTTGCCGGACTCCATGGCAAAACCTGGGAAGAGGTCGCACTTAAAAAAACACTCTCGCAACGGACGGCAGCTGAGGCCGCGATTTCGGCTGTCAAAATAATAGACATCAGACTGAAAATGGCGATTGCTATTTTTAATAGGGCGCTCCCTATGGCCTTTAAGTAGGGTTGATCGGATCTACCCTCTCACACAGCAATTTTGGAGCTCAACACGGGATTTTACGCCCTTGATTTTCGCGCTATTACAAAAGAGGAAACAAAAAGTAAAGCTGTCACTGGGACCCAGATTACTCTCTCCCAAAAACTAGGAGTGATAAGATTTAGAAAAACACCAAGGGCCCAATAACCGACGACAACCCAACGGACTGAGTTTGCAAACCTTTGCAGCCTTGGCAAAATAATTCCCGAGTGAGATAAAATAATGGCTTCAATAAATAATAAAATCGCAATGGAACCTAGGGAGGCAAGCCTCATAGGATCCGGCAGGCGCCCCGGATGACCTCCACCCCAAGCGAACTCCCCCATTGGCAACCCCGCAACTAGGCCAAGCTGAAAAAGAACAACAATAAAAACCATAAAAGAATGCAGCAGAACGGCATGACTTTGTTTCATCTGTTAACAATCATATCGTTAGAAAAGCAGAAAAATCAAATCAACAGTGAAAGTAAAATTTTATCTAGCTTCTTTCTATAGGATTCTCTCCGCTCGAGTCTTTCTATTTGCCTGCCTACTTTTGTCTGATTCAGAGCTTGCAAATAGCTCAACCACACCTAGCAATCCATTCTCCAATTGTCCCGTCACCACCTACCAAGCCACCCTTGTCGTGGGTTTCGCCATGTTGATCTCAAAAGCTTTATTTAGCTAGCCAGAGCCCCGAGCAGGGGCTGCGGTCATTCTGGGTAACATAAATAACGACATCTTATCGGTGAAATTTTGGCTTTGGAGTATCTTTATAGATAGGGATTCTGTTGAAAACCCTTTTTATCGCACTTAGATACTTTGAGCAAAAGCGATAAGTCCCGCAAGCAAGTCAGTCGGGCAGAAGTAGTTCAAGGCCGAGATCACATAGTTCTGCATACAGGCGGGATGGAATTTGTTTGTTTTTTATGGTTCACGCGGCAAGTAGATTTCTACCGCTCCTACCCGGCACCCAAAACTCTCTCTACCTCCTGTAAATACTATCTACAAAAAAATGTTCAGAATTGTTCGTGGTTTAAAGCTTCAAACTTCATTACCTTCAGCCCGAACAACCAGAAGCATTGTCGCTTCCAAATCATTTAATGAAGGTGTGAAATGAAAAAAGCATTTATTTTAAAAGTCAGTTTAATGGTGTTATTCACAGGCATAGGCAGTCTTGCACAGGCGGAGTTTTTCGTTGGTCAGGGCTGGTGTACGAT
>JBBKWD010000125.1:0-5954 GCA_037968775.1 Bdellovibrio sp. | reverse complement strand
TTCGTACCTCCTTTCAATAAAGGTTTGTAAGTTTCATCTGAGGCATTAGCAGAGCGAACTATCGGTGACAGAAGATGTTCGAAGTAGTGCTGAATATAGTTATCGGGCTTTCCTCTTTTGAAGAAAAACAGCATTGATCCCAGTACCAGACTTGTTCCAAAGACCATTGGAATCTTCATCGAGGTTCCGCCAAAGATCAGATTTTGAATCGACAGATTCAGTAAAAGGAAAAGCACATCGGAAAGTTCAAAGCCCATAATCTTACTTTTCGTTTCTAGAGTTCTTGGGACACTGGAAGTCAGTAGCTCTTTATTATCCCCCACGTTACCTCACCGTCTGCGAAATCAAATCCGCGATAGACTGCGCCCCAAAACCAATCGCTGTGCCGATGATCGCGTATATAATGTGCTTCTTGGCATTTTCATTTCCGGTAATAAACGACAACCCTGCCAATGCAATTCCGATCACCGATAAAACAGGCAAGATCACTCGGGTAAGTTTTGTTTGTACTCCCAAAAGAGACGACTCCACACTTGCCTGGGCTAGAAGGGGAACTAAGGAGAAAGCTAGAAGCAAGAGCAATGAACACCCTAACGCCGCCTTACCTTGGTCTGACAAGAGAGCCTTAACCTGCCGCATAGAATTCCTCTGCCTGTTTCTCATCAGGAAAGAGGCAGAGATAAACCTCCTCAGAAAGCAGGTGAAACTTCATCTTGATATGAAGCCCTACAAATTCACCAGTACCTACTTTTTGCCAGCTCGCTTTTACTTCCCGAGATGAAGGCTGAAATTCTTCAAGCGACAAAATGACATAGTTCGAGGTACTTTCATTCTCTCTACTCAAAAAATATTGATTACTAGGAAACATCCAAAGTTTCACACGAAACGTTTTTGCCCCTGGCTTTAGGTAAGCAATGCCGACCTTTTCGTATTCGACAAGTTCTTCATTCGGACCCATCGTTCCGCGAACCAAAAAGAATCGGTCAGCCTTTCTAATCGGAACGACATTGTTTTCGCTGTTCATAAGATTCAACTCCTTTTTCTGGCTATGATGCTGATTGATATTCAAGATCTTCCTCCTCTCTCAGCCCATTGGCCGGGAAGTAGTTTCCCCACCCACATTCCGGGCAAGTTAGAAATCCATTTTGGAAGTCCGTCGGGCAGTCGCACTCGGGGCACAACTCCAGCTCTTCATTGTCGTCGTCGCCCTCATAATGAGTTCGCTCAAAGCATTTGGTCCAAAGTGGCTCATGCAACTTTCTTCGTTTGGACCGTATTTCTTTACGATCTTTGAAAGTTCGAGACATTAATGGAGTCTCGTATGATGGATTGGGTGCGACTGCTCGCTGTGAGAAATCTGTTTTTTTCTCTCTAGCCTTACCCAAGCTTCGTGAGTCAATTCACAACTATAAAAGTATCCTCGAATTGCCTGAGTAAATTTTCCCATTATTGCCGCTGACTTTTCTTTACTTGGCCCTCTTCGAATGTGCTCTAAGGAAGCACTGACCGTAACGGACACTGGCTTTTCCATTTTCCCTCCTTTGTTATAGGTTTGATCGCGGAAGCGACTCTGTGCGCTTCAACGTCGGGGTCTTCGACGACCTCCTGCCGACCTATTTGCAAAGGTGTGCCAGATGAGCCTAAAAATAATCATGTGTTTGGAAACACTGAAGATTTGTTGTTCTAGGGATTTGAACTGAGTTAGAAATGTTTCAAACTTTTTGAATATTGAAAAACGAATGTGAATATATTCAGGCACTTAGGTCGTTCAAATGTTTTCGGCAACATTCAAACTTTTTGAAAGAGCAAATTTTCGGACTATCTTTATTTTGCTCGCGCACTATCTGTATTTGATGAGTGTGAGATCTGATATGCGAGTCAAATTTCATGAATGGCTAAAGCCATTAGAATTCTTCTAACAGCATAATGAAAAATACCAATGCACCAGGTGAGCCTTGCGGAAATAAAAATCTAGATCTTCGAAATTTCATGTCATCGCAGAAATGCGGATGGACGGAACTGGAGGTGGGATGCATCGGCACTCCCCTCATCAATAGGCCGATTATCTGATCGCTTGCCAGTAACCACTTTAGCAATCAGAGGACCCGTTTTTTCTTTCTAAAAGTAACAAACAAAATTGCTCCAACAGCTAATAATGCTGACACTATTATCACACTAAGATTTTCAAATTTATTGATTCGAGACTTCTCAAGAATCTCGAGTGCCTTTTGATTGTCCTTTTCCAGCATCTCTTTACGCTGGCTGGCCTTATCAAAATAGATCTTCCCACTCTGAAAGTCCTTCTTGGAGAAATATATTTCTGCGAGAGAAAGGTCGACGTAGGCAGGATAGACGGGAAACTTTTTCACTAACCCCACCAGCACCTGCTCAGCCATATCAAGCTTTTTAAGATTCATCAAAGAAGATGAATACAGTAGCGCAATATCAAAACTGTATGGGCACCGTTGATATGCTTCCTGTATCAATGTCGGATCGACTTCATCGCCACTAATTTTTGAAACAATGTAGTTTTTGTCTGAAAGAAGAAGGTACCGTTCAGCTGAGTCAATGGGCAATTTATCAACATAGGGGAAAAACTGCTTAAGAACAAGAAGTGGGTTTCTATCTCGAAACCCAAGTAAAAAAATTTGATGCAACAAATATGAATCCACATAGGGAAGTTCATAAAATGCCTGAATTACTCTATCAAGCGAAAGTGTTGGAGAGCTATTATACTCAACTCTAGCTTGGTGGTACTTCCTATACGACTCGATAACCGAGTCATTCGAGTTAAAATCTAAAAGTTTTTTTACCAAAAAAATATCTTTTGAGCCAACCCTAATAAGTGCACTAGCAAAAACCACCCGTTCAGTCTCAGTTAGTCCTTTTATTTGGTATTTTGTGTTTTTAATTGTCTCAATAGCCCCTGAAAGCTCACTTGGATCTAACAGCATAGTTAATTTCGTAGGAAGAAAGTAAATACTGTCTTCCCGCACGTGCCTCCCCTCCCGGACAAGGGATTCAATGTCACCATTGCACACAAATTGACTAACCCTTAAGCTAAGCTGCTCAGCGGGAGCATCTGCTGCGGCCCCATTGACAATTAAAATAGCTACAACGAAAATCGATGCATCCCTTAGACTCACCATCGCGATCCTCTTTTTATTGGGAGTTGATTCGGATTAGCCAATAGTGGCTGGCTCTCTTCGGGCTCTAATTCTGCCTAAATATCCTGAACTCTCCGAAAATGTCAGACCGTGAAATAAAAAATAATGTTGAGCCAACGAGCAATGTTGAAAGACCAAAGGTTCTTGGAGTAATAAACGGTCCTAATTCCGCCGAGTATTTAACCAAATGAAGCCCCCCAACAAACAATCGTACCAACCACGGCTGAGTCGGATCAACTTGAGGAAAAAGAACGGAGCTTTCTTGCTCGATCTTAAATATTAATCGAAAACTGAAATCAACAACATCCAACCCGAAAGCGCCAAACATTAGCAACCCTTGCCGCCGAAGATCTTTTCTATCCAACGGCCTCCTGTCAGAAATATCCTTGATCCAATCTGAAAACTTTAAGAATATCCTACTCCAAATCCAAAATGCCATCGACGCAATCAATAGCCGAATACCCGCTGTAACTGCGTCGTAGGTATATCCATTGCCGTTTGATAAGATCATTGGCAATGCTAGCCCTCCTAAAGCATATATTGGGGTGAGAATAGCAAGTCCAAAATAAATCTTACTGTACAAAGTAACAACCAACTTAAGATAACGCACTACTAACCTTTCGATATCAGAAATGGTCTTCTTAGATATACCAGCTCACCATAAACCAAACGACCATCAAATTCTCACCTACTTTTTACAACACGCCTTCGATGGATCATAAGAAGGAGTCTACGGAGGTGCGGTAGGCGTTGGTGTCGGCATAGGATTTGGCCACTTAGGATCTTTCGACTCACCCAACGACATCGGCACAATTCTTTTCCCGATGGGGCCTTCAATGCAAGTCCCCAATGCTCCGCATTTCGTCGAGTGTTCCGGCCCAATCAAAGATCACGTTTATTTAAAATAGAAAGTATCTTTTCAAGGTTATTACTTGTAGCAATATCTACAGCTGTAAGTCCTTTTGAATTTTTCAACAATGGATTGGCACCATTATCCATCAACATTTGTACCATTTTCTCATCTTTGTTTCCGATCGCAATATGAAGTGATGAATGTCCGTTGGGATTGAGCTGATCTTCGGAATAAATTTTGTTTACATCCGCACCAACACCCATCAATCTTTCAGCTTTTTCAGTATCACCAGATAGCACTGCAATACTGAATCCCACAAGTACCCGATCAGGGGAAAATACCACATAAAAAAGGGTTAAATACAAAAGTCCTGTAATCACCATCATTACTGCACTTAAACTCTTCACAAATCGCCCGATTGATTTTCTATGTCGGAATCCAACAATGAAAAAAAGAAGCAAAATACCTATTCCCACTAGCGCGAAATACAATCCCAAGGGACTCACGCCAAAAACTATAACATCATCTAAACCTGATTTACTTGCTTCGCGATAGTGGTAAAAATATCTTATCAAGCCATCACCAAGCCAAGGAAATATCAGGAGTAAAGAAATTGATATCAATGGTAAGATAAAAGAACTTCTTTTCATAAAAATTAAACCTGACTTTTTTGGCAAGAATTCACTTTGCCTGTGTCTTTTTGACTTTCATCAAATTTTTCGATTTCTCTCCTAAGATCATCGATATTTCCTTTAAATTTATCAATAATTGTTTTCAGTTTTTCTTTGAGATCCTCAGTCAACGAATCAAGATAGTCCTTGATGTCTTCCAACCATTTTCGGGCAGTTGAGTCATCCGCAAGCCCATCGATATCCAACTTATTTACTGGGTCATTCGACGCATAAGAATACAAGTTTGCACTCCCGCTTTTAAACCGAATTGGATCTTTCAATGTCCATCTCCCCGTTTTTGGATCATAATCCCGAGCGCCAAATCGGAGAAATTTCGTATCCACATCGTATAATCCGCCAGCAAATCCAAAAGGCTGAAAGCCGGGATTCGTATCAGACAGAACTTGTCCAAATTCATCGTACTCAATTTTTTGCTGAATTTCCCCCGTTTCACTATTTACAATCAAACGTACCGATCCCAAATGATCTGTAACTACTTTATAAGTCACACCACCTTTAATCATGGCTTCTGGTGCATGAGAATTTCCATAAATAAATCTTGAAACAACTTGACCACTACCATCAAGTTCAGCAGCAATTTTAAGCTTCGACTCATAAACCCAAAACTTAATCCTAATACCGTCTATCAATTTACCGACTCGCCGATTATATGCATCGGACAAATACTTAATTTTGCGCCCATCCGGAGCTTCAAATGACTTTAGATTTCCAAAAATATCATAGTCATATTTTGAGATATTTCCGTTCTCAGTTTTCCGAATAAGACTTCCATTTTCGCTGTATTCATAAGTGGTATCGCCGTAGTTCAGCAGCTGGTCTTGCTCGTTGTAAACACCTAATATGGTCTGTCCACTTTTTGAAACCGATAGTCGATTCCCATTTGCATCATAAACGTAGTGTGTATTCACGCCATCTTTTTGTACATCAGTTAAACGACCCGACACATCATAGGTGTAATTGAAAGTGGACGTCCCGCCGGCTACCGTCTCAAGCTTTCCCGTAATACGTCCAATCACATCGCGATTGAATGTTGTCGACAAAAGTGATGTGCCACCAGTCGTACTCGCGGATAGTTCGCTCAAATCCCCCAGGTTATTATGAGAGTATGAGGTTGCTACCCCTCCAAAGTATAAGAACTATAAAAGGGGGTTCTTCAAAAGCTCCCCCACTAGAAGCACCAATACTGCCAAAATTTTCCTCATAAGATGTCATTATGTTACACAGATTGACCGCAGCCCCTGC
>JBBKWD010000124.1:0-30680 GCA_037968775.1 Bdellovibrio sp. | reverse complement strand
TCGCAACTCTTCTTGAATCAAAAAGAGTTCATCCAAAGGGGCTTCAATTAGTTTAATCAACGCATTCATTACGGACCTCTTCATGTTCCTGCAAAAAAAGAGGGAGTCTTCTTGACGTCCTCTTTCCGTGTCATATTTAGGCTCCGTATTTGAAGCTAGCCATACAGGTTTATGTGCGAGAGGCGTGCCGCCTTAGGTCGAATATAATCGCAAAGAGATCAAAGTGATCGTCAGCGACAAATTCAGTCTTTTAACTGTCAATAAAATCAGCATCTCATTGTGAGACCGCAGCTTTAAGTCTGACCATAAAAAAGAAGAGATCCAGGATTTTTTTTCGAAACGCACTTCTCATTCATAGTCGTTGGCGCTGAAATCTCTTCCGAATTCACGAGTCAAACGAATCCCGCGATAGCTCTTTCCATCAAATTCGCCTGATGTTTTTTCTCCGATATTGGAGTAGTGCCCATCTGCCCCCCAAGTATTACGCTCCCAATAGTCTTCATTATGCACTAAGAAAGTGGCATAGTTCGCCCACGTTTTCGTTTTTGGATCAAAAACAATCCCGATACCTGCTCGATATTCCAGAACACCGCTCTTAGAGAAGCGAAGTGGTTTAAGCTTATACATATAGGCGATTCTGCCATCTTTTAGACTCTTTGTTTTCAATAGCACCGGAATTGTGTCGAAGTCGACGCTACCTGCCTCCGTAGAACCCGCCATTTCTCCCAACCAGTTATAGCTTTTGCTATTGGAATCACGAATCACAGTTGTATTACCATTTTCATCAAAGGCAACACACAGAAAGAATCCTTCATCGCCGCTCGGATTATTCTCAGGTTTTGTACTTCCGAACCAAACGTTGGCGATTTTTGAGCCTGTACACCACCTAGTACTGCGTGGAAGGTTCAACTGCGCAGGTTCTGCCCAAGAAAACGTCGTACTCATTAAGATAAAAAATAGAATTCCAAAAGTATTTTTCATATAAACTCCTCTAGTTAGTTTTGATCCGTTTGAAATGTTCGCAAGTCGCTCGTGATTAAATTATACGTGCGCTCATAGTCTTCGTTTAACGTAGCGATAAAGACCTTAACGGTGCTATCAGTACGTTCGATATAGAGCCTGAAATCTCCCGGAGTTCCGCGGACTGGTGCGACGGGGCTTCCAATTAAAACGCTTGAAAATTCTGCGCAAGATCCTTTATAGGTTAAGTGGGTGACAGGCTTCTTTTTCTTTAACTCATCCCCAAAAATGCTCTGGTACCACTTGCGGTAGGACAGGGGCGTCGTTTCTTGGATCTGACCTTTTCCCACATGACCGCCGCCACAAATGCCACGAAAGTGCAACTGCTGGTAGCGATGATCTTGAGCTTCAATTGTTTTAATCTCAATGCTCGCAATGTCGTTAAAAACATCAATTTTGAAAGTCACTGCAACTCTTGCTTGAGGACGTTCAAAAAAGGCCCATCTGTCGGGCTTCGTGGCTGTGAGTTCTTTGGAAAAAGCTTCCGCTGAAATATCAGTTTTTATTTCACCTTCAAACTGCATCGTCTGAATGTGATCAGCAAAAGCTCCGAAAGGGAAGAGAAGACCGAGAATCAAGGCCTTCAGTGAATTTTTCATTTTATCCTCCAGGGATAGTGTTTTTGTTATTTGAACAAAAACAGTTTTACCCGGAGGCGAGCAGATATCACAGTTAGAGGCAGTTAGAAAATCCGGAGCCGTTGTCTAAAAGTTCGACGATGTCGGTTTTAGGCTACTTCTAAAACTTCGCCATCCAAAATGTGACAGCGGTTTAAAAGGGTGAGCATCGCCTCATTCACACCCGCTCGCGGAGCTTTTTGTCAATCATACGAAGAGCGCTCTAGCCAGAGCCCCCGGGCAAGGGGCTGCGGTCAATCTAGGTAACATAACGACATCTTATGAGGAAAATTAAACTGCCTTTGGTGCTCCTAGTGGGGGGCGTTTGAGAAAACCCCCTTTTATAGTTCTTAGACTTTAAATGAATCACTTCTGGAATCAGGCTTCTCACTGAAGCAGCAGTTGTATTTCCACTTCGAGCTTTGTATTAATGAAACTTCTGCCCAAACGAATGGCAATCAATATTTAGCTCCGGCTGAGGTTGCAGGAGCTCTTAAGCGCCTTCTTCTTTGATTTTCAATCGAACATGAATTTAATTAAATCAGCAAAGTCACTTTTGTGACGAGCCGTCATTACTGCTGCAATATATGTATTGCGATGGGTTTTAGCGTCAACCTTATGACTTTGTCCCCAGGTTGGGATTTGGATTTTTTCGAACTTACAAATGGCTTCAGCTAAAATTCTACTTGTTCTTCCATTGCCATTTGAAAACGGATGAATAGTAAGAAGGCCTTCGTGAAAACGGGCGATGGCTTCTTGGGCTGACATATTTGTAGCAGGTGAGAGCCAATATTTAAGATTTCCCTCAAGCTTTTTGATATTTTCCTGGATGAAGCCTGGATGATTGAAATCATCGTTCATCAATTCATGCTGTCTAAACTTTCCAGCCCATGTCCATACTTTGCTGAAGAGTTTCTTGTGAAGTCGCTCCCAAAACATCCAATCTTTTGGATCGTTCGTCTGATCTTCAAGCCAAACTAATCCGTCGATGATATTTTCTTCTTCTGCTTCGTCGAGCTCTCCACCCAGTTCAAGATGAGAATAGGTGGGCGTAAGGTCTTTTTTTAAGTCCGGTGTTAAAGGCGTTCGTCCATCTCGGTCTTTGAAAAGAAAACGATCTACCAAACTTTACCTTCAGCGATTAATTTTTTTTGCAGGCGTAAGATACGCATTTCAATATCACTTGTGACTTTTTGATTTTCTAAACTCATATGCGTATCTGCGACGTTCAGAATTCTTTTTGCTTTTTCGTAAGCCTTCTTTTCAATAAATTCTGTCATGTCAGACTTGGGAATAAACGAGTAAGTCAGTTCGCAGTTCATGGCTTCCGCTGTTTTTCTTAAAGTCTCTAGAGAGAGCTTGCCCTCAAGCTCTCTGCGTTCCGCCTGAGCGATCGTTGGGGTGGCAAGGCCACAGAGATCTCCAAGCTTAGCGAGAGTGATCCCAAGAGCCTGGCGCATCTCACGGATCCATCCTTTTTGAGGATGCATAAGCACGGGGCGGAGAGCCTTTGAGCGCTTTTCTATATGTCTTAATAAAGCTTCATGACTTTGCATAAGAACCTCTTCGGATATTATGCAATAATACGTAAATATCTTCAACTAATTTATGTAAAAAGACATAACTAATATCATAAGCATATAATATTACTATATTTTATATGCCTCAGCCTAATGCCTAAGATATAGGCTAATAGAAGTACTAAGGGGTCCCGAGAAGCCTATCTAGTTCGATGCAACTAAAGCGGAGTCGTTGTTTCGGTCAGCCATGTTGGCGTAAAAGTAGGAATAGTTTTTCATAACTTTTGAGCGGTACTCGTAAGGGCGAATGTTTTTTGCGATGAGCCTGCGAACATTCAAGGGTCCCATATTGTAGGCGCTAACATACTTCATCGGTGTCTTTTGAAATTTACCGCGAAGGTAGTTCATGTATGCGACACCGATTTTAATATTTGAGACAGGGTCTTGAAGAGTTTTTTTGCCATCCCAAGCGATACCGTTTTTCCGTGCTATCCACTTAGCTGTGTCGGGCTTGATTTGCATCAAACCGATTTCTCCGGCGCCGCCGACGATGATGGGATTAAAGCGACTTTCTGTTTGAATAATAGCCAGGACAAAAATGGGATCGAAATTTAAGCGTGTGCTTTCGCTGATCACAGTGCTTGCAATGGTAGGCGCGTAAGACTTCCACTGAGGTGCTAAGCCGGCTTCCACTTTATCTAAGATCATTTGATTGATGCTTGCTTGGCCTTCCAGCATTTGCGCAGCACTGCCTAAATAGGATTTACCTAAGAGTTCTTTTGCATGAGCAATGCGAGACGCCTCGTGCACTTCTCCGATGGCCGCTACTGAGTAACCCGTCCAGGCAAAGAATGCGAAGTTATTAAATAGGAGAACTGTAAGTAGGGCGGTAACTATTGAGAGCGATGTATTAAGATGTTTCGTTTTCATATCCGCGACCTCCTGATACAGATCAGTAGTACAAGGGGCGTGCCGAGAAGCTAAGATATGGAAATCAATTAAGTCTTAGATTGAAGCAAGTCTCAGGAGGGCTTTAGGAGAGTTGGTGGAGGGGGTGTCTATCAAAACTTCGACACTGTGAGGAAGTTTAGGTAGTCAAGTTAAGACATTTTCTCATTGTGAGACGGTGGGGGATCGTGAAGGGGCGTTATGTTAAGGCTTTGTTGAAAAGCAGCCCGCCGTCGTGGCTGCTTTAGTTCAACCGGGGGAATAAAGTGCTTCTTGAGCTGCTTTATAAAGCCTCTTTAAAGAGTTCTTCCCAGCTCTCAATTTTAAGAGGCTCTTTCCCTAAGATGTCTTTTTCAATCTGAAGGCGATCACTCCAAAATTTTGTCAGAACTCGTTGGGCCTCTTGGGTGCTTTTTACCCAATGTTGAAAATCCGGCCCCTGGTCGGCATTCTTCTTGTGAAATAAGAATGCGTAATAGACCGAAAGTCCATTTTCGTGGTGATTCAGGAACATGCTCGGAATCATCGGAACGCCAACGTCGTGGTGAGTATAAAAGTGATAGTGATTGATAGCATTCTTAATGTTTGGATCCGAAAAGCTGTTTTTAAGAGCGATTACTTCATTGTGCCACTTGTGCATATAAAGCTTTAAGAGATCATGCTGTTTTTCATTCAGCGACTGTGTTTTAGAGTAGCCTGTGATTTTCATGAAACGATCGGCCTCATGGCGAACGTCATGCATCCAAAAGAGACCGCCGGGTCTATTGAATCCATCGGCCTGGATCGGCGAATTCGTGGCCCCAATAATATGAATACTATGGGGGAGAATATGCATAAAGGCTGAAGAGCCCAATGCGTAAACCGATGGAATGACAATGAACTCCAGTTCATCTTTATTGTCGAAAGCCTTTTTAAAGGGAACTTCCGCGATTCTAAATTCAGAAGCAATTCGACTGCTTCGGACTTGGACAATGGGGCTGTCGAGATTTTTAAATAAGGAAAGCTCTGTATCCATGTCTTTCTTGCGATAGCCATGCATGAACATGTCTATCCACTTGGTCACTTGATAATAAGACGTTAAATCCTTAAATTGAAAGTAACCACGCACACGTGAGTAAAAGTAGGTCATGTACACAGTGTTGATATATGGATATCGATTCGAATTGAGCATATCGCTTATTTCAGAATCGAGTCTGTTGACATACCTTAAAGCCTTGTTCAGGTCTTTAACCTTCGAAGACTGTTTTTTGAGTCCCATCAAAAGGGCTTTGTTGACCAAGGACTTCTTTGCAATTTGCAGCTCAGCGATCAGTTCTTGTCTGAACTGAATCAAATCATTTTTAATGAAATCAATGGTAGGCTTGGCTTCAGGATAGTCAAAAAGACGCGGGTCTTCTGGTGTGATGTCTTTTTGTTTCTCGAATCGCGCTCTCATCTCGGTAACGTAGGCTTCAGGGTCTTTGAATACAAAGCGTAAGTTCGGGTATCTATTCGCTAGTTTTTCATTGTTGGCTCTGTAGTTGTCTTCAAGAGCCCGAACGGCATCTTGATCGATCGTTTTTGGAGTGACGGATTTTATGGCCGGGGTCTTGGTTTCAAGGGCTGCGAGTGTGTTTGTTTCGGAGAATATTTGTTCGCAAGACACAGAGCCCGAAGTACCTGCAAAGCTGCTAGGGCTCAAAAGTGAAATGAAGAGGGTGGCGCCGACGAGCGTCTTCCCAAATGTCATAACGGGTGTTTTGTATTTCGAACTCATTGAAATCTCCCTCACGTTCACAGGATCAAAAATTGAATCGAGTGACCGAGTCATTAAAGTGCGAAATACATGCTCGCTTATAACTGCATTTAATTGAATCTGAGGGCAGAGAAGGTGTCTTGGAGTTTTACAGGGTGCCACTCTTTGAAAGAACCGAGTTGGTTTGGGCTCTCGGGTTTTAGCTGTGGGGCGGGTTTGTGTCGGAACAGCTGTTCGCGATTCCTAAGGCGCGGTGGCCATCCTGCCTTTCTGAAGCGCACTCATGCGCTGCTTCAGATCAATGTAATGTACTTCCTTGTTCCGCGGCCCCAAAGATACCAAAGAGTCCTGAGAGTAATCTCTCAGGACTGCCATTTGAGCCAAAAGTTAAAGTTATAAAAAGGACGATTACTCGAAAATGGAGTCGTAAAGTACTTCTTATACTCCCGTTACCCACAACTTAAACTTTAGAACAAATACCGACGGTAGGCGACACTCGAGACAATTCCCAAGCCGGCCATGGTCGTGAGCATTCCCGAGCCTCCATAGGACAACAATGGTAAAGGAACACCCACAATAGGCAAGAGGCCGATAACCATCCCAATGTTCACTAACATATGCCAAAAGACGTAACAGAGCACGCCGACCGTCAAGAGGGCTCCAAATTTGTCGCGAGAGTTCATCGCAATACGAATTCCCGTTAAAAAGAGGAAGCAAAACAAGCCGACAACCGCGATAGATCCAACAAATCCGTGTTCTTCACTCAAAACGGAATAAATAAAATCCGTGTGCCGCTCTGGCAGGAATTCAAGTTGGGATTGAGTTCCTTTCATAAAGCCTTTACCAAAAAAGCGACCGGAGCCGACAGCAATCTTCGATTGGATACTGTTGTAGCCAGTGCCGCGGGGATCACTTGTGGGCGAGAGGAAAGTGAAGACACGATTTTTTTGATAATCATGCAGAACAAACTTCCAAGCAAGCGGCAGGGCGATGATACCCAAGACAATCAACGAGGCGATGATCGTACGTTTGATTTTAGAAAAGATCATCATTGATCCGCCGATAGCCGCCAACATCATCGCTGTGCCCAAATCGGGTTGTTCGACAACGAAGGCAAAGGGAATCAGCAATGCAGTTAAGGGCAGAAATAATTCCTTAAAGCCCATGCCCGCACCATGAGAGTTGCGAGTAGAAAGAATTTTAGCAAGCATCATAATCAGGGCAAGCTTCATCGTTTCCGAAGGTTGATATCGAAAAAATCCGAGGTCAATCCAGCGTTGTGCTCCGAGGGCCACTTTACCGAAAAAGGTAACATAGATAATGGCCGTAAGATTAATGGCATAGACAAAAATCCCGAGACGCATAAGAACCGCATAATCTAAGACGGTCATGATTAAAAACACCGTCCAACCAACAATGAGCCACATAATTTGCGAAACAAAGAGTGAGGCCACATCCGTTGAATTCGGACCATGGGTGGCGCTGTAAAGATTGATAAGGCCAATGACATTCAGCGCCAGAATGACGATCATCAAATTCAGATCGAGTTTTTTAAACAAAGTGCGTTCTTGCACATGAAGCGATGTGAACACGCTTATTCTCCTTCTTCAACTGGGACAGGGATTTCAACAGCTTTGGCGCGGGTATTGCCCTTTGCTTTCAAAGCAGCCTCGATGATCTCTGGATGAAATTTTTGGAAGTAGGCCTGAATAATATCACGAACAATCGGACCAGCTCCGGAGCTGCCATGACAAGAGTGTTCTGCCAGGGCGGCCACCGTGATCTCAGGATTCAAAGCTGGAGCAAAGGCCACGTACCAGCCGTGATGTCGCATATGGATTGGTCGGGACTCACACTTTGCATAAATTTGATCGGCGGAGAAACCCATAACCTGAGCCGTTCCTGTTTTTCCGGCCATTTCTACACCTGGAATTTTCCAATGCTTCGCCGTCCCACGAGGTCCATTGGCTACTCGTCTCATGCCCTCTTTAACAACTTTGAAAGTTTCTGCAGAGATGTGCACTCCGTTGGGTTGAGTTTGTTGTAAATCACGAATGACCATCGGGAAAGTTTCACGCAAAACTTTTCCGTCTTGATCAATTACTTTTCGAATGATGAAGGGCTTTACAACTTTACCCTCGGTGCCAATAGAATTGTAGGCAATTGCCATTGAAAGGGGGGTTACATTGACGAACCCCTGTCCAATGGCCGTACTCAGGTTTTCTCCAGGCTGCCACTCCTCGCCGACTTGAGCTTTTTTCCAGGCTGAATTTGGCATGGTGCCCGAAACTTCTCGAGCGAGTTCGATACCTGTTTTTTGACCGATACCTAAGAGGTGGATGTAGTCATACATTTTGTCGATCCCAAGAGCGATCCCCATTTTGTAAAAGAAAACGTTCGAGGATCTCTCAAGGGCGTCGTAAATAGTGATATTCCCGTGACCGCCTTTTAAATGGTCATGGTAAGGGCGACGACCGAAATAAAAGACCCCCGGAGCGTTGACGATAGTTGTAGGCGTGACTACTTTTTCTTGGAGGGCTGCCACGGCTACAAAAGGTTTAAAGGTAGATCCTGGAGCATTGTGATCTTGGATAACTTTATTGCGCAGAGGTTTGAAAGGGTCATTGATCAACTTGGACCAAGTCGAAGGGGAGATGCCAGTCGAAAATTCATTGGGATCAAAAGAAGGTGTACTGACCCAAGCTAAAATCTCACCGTTCGTTCGCATGGCCACAACGGCGCCGATGCGATTCAAGGCTAAGAAGGATTTAAAGGCTGCTTCTTGAATATCGCGATCGATTGTCAAAACAGCATTGTTTCCATGAACGGGGACTAAGTCTTTGATTTGCTCGCCATAGATGTTGGGCGTTTGAGTGACTGTTTCTCTGCCGTGAGCATCGACCTGGATAAAACTCACGCCGTCTTGTCCGCGGATATCCCGCTCTAGGGTTTCTTCCAAGCCACTTTTGCCGATGACATCTCCCTGTTCGAATGTCAGAGCCCCCTTATAGAGCTCATTTAGCAGTGGCAGCTGTCGTTTGGAGATTTCTCCGACATAACCAAATAAATGGGAGCCATTTTCACGGAGGGGATAATACCGTACAATAGATTCACGAATCTCCAGGCCGGGAGTGTCCAGACGCATCCTTTTTAGACGAAAGACCTCTTCGCGGCTTAAGTTTTCCTTCAGGCGAATTTGTGCAAAGGGGCCGTTTTGCCGGCGATTCTTTTGAACCTTTTGAATGACCTTCTCAGGTTCCATTCCTAGGACGGGTCCCACGGCCTTCGAGAGTGCATCTAAGTTTTCAATATACTGAGGAGTGAGCAGGGCCTCAAATCCGGGTAAATTTTCCACCAGCACTCGTCCGTCGCGATCGAGCATAAGACCGCGAGGAGCTGTGATTTTATTTTGCTTAATACGATTTTTTTCCGAGAACTCGCGCAGTTCGTTTCCCGAGATTATCTGGAGGTACCACAGACGCATGGAAAATATAGTCAGTGTTATGCCGATAACAATATAGAAAAGGCGGTATCGGGAAAGATACTCTTTGGCTTCATCTGGGTTGCTGACATAGCTACTCATAGGTACATTCCGCCCGGCTCGTGTACGAGTTCATCTTGGGTCACTCTGTCGATCTTTGCCAATACCCAATACATCGGGAAAGCAAACGACGGCGTTAGAATAATTTGTACGAGTCGATCTACAAATTGAAAATTCGCCGGATTTTTTTCAAGGACCATCGAGATGAGGAAGAAAACGAGATGATAGGCCACTGCAGAGAACCCACACATGATTGTATAGTATCCAGGGCCAGACCAAAACACTCGCGTTTTGATTCCATAGACCAAAGTAAAGAGAATCAGGAGGCTGATCCACATCATCTTCAAAGGCATACCTGTATAGACCAGCAGAATGAAGCCCATGGCATAAATCGTAAGAATCGCAGGCATTGGTTTGCGATAGAGAGTCACAAAAACCACTAAATTAAGCCACAGAAGAGGTGACGGTACGCTGCCAAAAAGTTGATACCAAAGAGTCGTTTGGATTCCTGCTACAAAAATTAGAATGGAAAAGAGCGCTAGGAAATTAAAAAATGCATGCCAACGAATTTTCACGGTTGCTCCCTTGGTGGAACAGCAGCGGGTTTTGGTGTCGGGATCTGTGTCGGAGTTGAGTGAGGTGCGGGCATCGCGGTCGTAGCCGGCGCCGCAGCGGTTGCCTCCACGGTTCCAGATTGTGGAGGCGTGCCTTCTGCTGGCAGCGCGTACTTGTCGCCAAAGTCTTCGTTATTAGCATTGATCACGACAAAGACTTCTTCTACTTTATAGGGATCCACGACGGGACGCAGATCGACCTTTAACGACACACTAAAAGTCTTTCTTTCTACAGTGGCCACAATGGCTACAGGGAAGCCTTTAGGGAAAATATTATCGAGGCCTCCGGTGACGACGAGATCGCCTTCTTTAACGTCTTCGGTTTTCTCAACATATTTAAGAGCACATCCTGATTGATTTTTTCCTTCTACAATTCCGTGAGCCCGTGTTCTTTGCACGATACCATCCACGACGGAATAGCGATCCGTCAGCAGCATCACGTGGGATGTAAGTGCATCTGCTTTGTAGATATATCCTAAAGCGCCACCAGTGGCGATAACAGCTTGATTGGAGCGAAGGCCGTCCCTCGTACCTTTATTAATTGTAATGGTATTGTGATCCATAACTAAATCGCGGCCAATGACTTGGGCAGTGACGAGATTCATTTTGGTTTGTTCTTTAAATGAAAGAAGTCCACGCAGACGATCATTTTCAACGACCAATTCATTCATTTTTTCTTGGCGGGCGATGAGCTCATTATTTGTGGTCTTGATGTCGTCGCTTTCTTTTTTAATATTTACCAAATCGACATACATCGCGGTGGTTTCTTTGACGCCATGGCTGAGACCAAAGAAAGTTTCCGATACGCCGCTGGCCAGCAGACTGAAAGGTTTTGTGAGCCAATGGGACTCTTGGGGGCGCTGCTGCATATTGATGGATATCAAGGGCAGAGCCAGGACAATTCCAATCATGACGAGTTTCTTAAGATCAAAGTTGAAGAAATTCAAATGTCACCTACCTATCAATTCAAACGCTATTCAAAAGTGCGAAGGATTTCAACAATTTCCCCTTGAAAAAAGATAAAATTCGTAAGCTAATGGAACGGCTTCAAAGTTGGCTTGTATAAGGAAGGATTTTTTATGAGCGAAAATATGGCAGATAAGATGAAGAGAAAGCTCAATGGAAAGAGCATAACAGCGATCATTTTGTTTGGTGCTATCATTCTTGTATTCGTGTTTTTTGGATTGCCGGGCCCGATGGGCGACAGTGTCGGTTCCGTTGCTCGAGTGAACAACAGTTTGATCTCGGTCGCGGACTTTCAATACGAAGAAAACCGCATTCAGCAGTACTACCAAAACCTCTTCGGAGGCTCGATGGACTTTAGCTCCCAGCGTCAACTATTGCGGCAACAAGCTTTAGAAAACCTCGTTCGTATGGAGCTGGTTTCTCAAGCGGCGACAAGTGAGGCTATTTTAGCCACGGATGCGGAAGTTCGGGATTATATTGTTAAGGATATTCCATTTTTGCAGCAAAATGGTCAATTTCAGCGCGAATTTTACAGCCGCTATTTAGAGTCCACTCGTTCAACCCCTGGGGATTTTGAAAACAAAGTGCGTAAAGATATAGCAAACATTCGCACGCGTCATCTTTTTGAAATGGCCGTTATGCCAAACGCAATCGAATTGGCCAAGATTCAAGAACTCAAGAGCACAAAAATGAATGTTCTCTTTGTGAAAATTGATCAAGATGCGGCAGCTAAGGCTCTGACGAAGGAAATCGCGGACGCAGCCATAAAGAGCTTGGATGAAGCCCTCAATAAGGGTGATGAAGCAGCTATCAATGCTCAATTAAAAGTTCTAAAAGCGAATTGGGAAGAGACGGGTTTCGTCGAATTGGGCGCAGAAGGCTTTCCTAAGATCACTAGCCAAGTCGCAAATGAAGCTGTCTTTGAGCTTTCTAAAGAACAACCGCTTTTGAAGCGCTTGGTTCGTGATGGAGCTTCAAAATATGTGTTGAAACTCAAAGAGACAAAAGTGGATGCGATTGCTAGTGTTGAGCCTATGACGATTGAAATGGTACAAAAACGACGAGGCGATGGGCTTTTTGAGGCGTGGATCAATCAGTTCCGTCAACAGTCTCACGTCACAATGAACAACCAATTCATGCAACTGCAGTAATGCTTCAGTTCGTTCGCGAGATTCCCATTCGAATTCATTGCCAAGCCCCGTCCGAGCGACGGGGCTTTTTATTTCACCTCTCTGTTGGATTCTCTAAAGATATAGATCCTGATACCGGTATGAGTGTGAATTTGGTGGAAGTCGATGCCTGGCTTAAGGATCTGCAAAACGTTTTTCAAGACAAGGTCCTGGAACTTCGCAACGAAGAGCATCTCGCGGCCAGATTGACCTATGATTGTCGTGATTTTTTAAGAAGATATACAGTTCCTGCTGGTGTCCTCATTACGTTTGTTCGGCTGAGTGAAGAGCGTTCGGGAGTTTTTATTTGGGATCAGAATGTTCGCGAAGGTTTTTTTTCTCAAGAATGTTCTTATTTTCTCGAGTTTTTTGAAGAGGGAAAATTTGTCGATCTTTTGCAAATGCATTTTAAATGGCTCAGCCCCTTGTCCTGTCAAGAGGATCTGTTTAGTGAAGGGCTGAAGTTGTTAAAAGATGTGCGGGCTGTCTCGCAGACGGATCTTGCAGAGACCCTGACGCCATTTAAGGGGTTTTTGCATGAAAAGGGAAGCATACTAGAATCGATTTCTTTGGAGTATAGAAGTCTGGGTTATCGTTTAGAACTTTAAAGGTTAGCTTGCAAGCTCGACTTCATATCTCTAGTCCAGCAGAGACAATAGCGCGAGACAGGTCTCGTTCTTAATTTCCGTTTCAAGGTGAGACAAGTCCGGCTGTAAAATCCTAGTAATACTTTAAACACTGCTAAGTCTTTATTCATTTTCTCCGATAGATCTGTAGATAGAAGTAGTTAGCGATCACGCAAATAACTAAGTGTCTATCTTGTAGAGCTCGGTGGTCTTTAAATTGACTTGAGTCGGAGTCTAGCAGCCACAGGCTGGCGCATTCTTTGAAGTGTAGTGCATTGCAGGGGGAACCAATGAAAAAAGCCTATCGTATCGGCATACTTGCCATTGTGACGCTATTTCTAGCGGTTTCATTTAATAATTGTGCGCAGCCTAAGTTTTCAGAGCTGGACCAAAAGTCCTTATCTTCTTTATCTACAGACTTAAATCAGACTTCTGATGAGCCCGTGATACCGGAAGTTCCGAAAAAGATTGTTACAAAATCGAAGGTGCTGGACATAAAAGAATCTAGTAAAATAGATGTTCTTTTTGTTATCGATAATTCAGGTTCAATGGCTTATGAGCAAAAAAATATGGGTGAACGCTTCGCCAGCTTCTTCTCTAAAATCGATATGCTGAAATGGCGTATTGGCATTGTAACGACAGACGCGGCCCCAAGCGCTGCTGAACTAAAAGACGGAAAGCTTATCAGGGTGTCTAACTTAGGTGGACGCCGTTGGTTGGACTCAGAGCTCGACAGTCGTACCAGTGCTGAAATCAACTTCAAGGCGACGATCCAAAGATCTGAAAATGGTTCGGGAAATGAAGAAGGTATTCGCGCGGCCCATCGTGCAATTGAACGAGATGCTGCGAACGACATCAATGTCGGATTTTTCCGCAGTGACGCAGCCTTGGCTGTCATTGTCATCAGTGACGATGATGAGAGTCCAAATGATGCGGCAGAGAAAATATCGGGCTATAAGAAATCAGATGTCTATAAGTCTTGGAACTATTCTAAGAACCTTGTCCAAACCGTTGCAACACGCTGGCCAGGAAAAGCCTTCCTTATTAATGCTATTGTTGTTCAAAGTGGAGATATGGCTTGTCTGAAGACGAAGGAGAACGATAACTCGAATGAGAGTTACGGCACAGAATATGAAGAGGGTGCTAAGCTTACTGGCGGTGTGATCGGAAGCGTTTGCGCGAACGACTACTCAGAGCAACTCGGCGATATAGGAACGGGTGTGGCAGAAGCTGTGAAGTCTGTCAGCCTTGAGTGTGTGCCGATTGATGGCGATGGTGATGGTGTGCTGGATCTCGAGATTCGCAACAGCGGCAACCAGCTGTTAAATAATTATTCGATCAAGGGCAGTCTGATCACCTTTTCTGACCAGCTAACAACTGGCATGACGACCATTCGTTACAACTGTTACCAATAGTCTAAAGTGAGTTCTAAAAGCAAAAAGCCCACAACTGATTTGGTTGTGGGCTTTTTTTGTGAGGAAAGAAGACTCAAGACTTCCCCAAAGCGGGAGTTGTTCTATACATGCGATCTTCAAAGGCCGCTAAGGCGGCTTTTGCGCCTTCGCCGATGGCGATCACGATCTGCTTATAAGGCGTCGTGGTCACATCACCTGCGGCATAGATTCCCGGCGAAGAGGTTCGGCCCTTTTCATCGACAATGATTTCACCGAACTTACTTAGATTCACGGTGTCCTTTAAAAATTGGCTGTTCGGAACCAGGCCGATTTGCACAAAGACGCCATCCAGATCCATGACTTCTGATTTATCAATCGAACGATCCAGATATTGAATTTGTGTGATCTTCTGGCCATCACCCACTAATTTTTCAGTCTTGGCGTTGGTCACTATGGTGACATTCTGTAAGGACTTGAGTTTGTCCACCAGGATCTGGTCGGCTTTGAGGTTGTCTTGGTACTCAAATAAAACAACTTCGCGAACAATCCCGGCCAAATCAATGGCAGCTTCAACGCCCGAGTTTCCGCCACCAACAACAGCAACTTTTTTACCCTTATAATAAGGACCATCGCAGTGCGGGCAGTAGGCGACACCGCGTCCGAGGTATTCCTTTTCACCCTCGACACCCAGCTCTCGCCATTTAGCGCCGGTGGTGACGATGATAGAGTCCGCCGTTAAGTGCTCGCCACTTTCCAGTTCGATGGCCTTAGGGCCTTCGGTGCGAATGTGTTTTACGCGGCGGTTTTCAAGAACCTTAATGGGGTAACTGGCCACATGTTGATTGAGCTGAGCTGCCAGTTGCGGCCCTTCGGTGTAAGTCACCGAAATCAAATTCTCAATGCCCTTTGTCTCTTGAACTTGGCCACCAATTTTTTCTGTGATCAAGGCAGTGCTTAGGCCTTTACGAACACTGTAAATGGCAGCAGAGGCGCCAGCGGGGCCGCCGCCGATGACAAGGACATCAAAGTGTCCCAAGTTTTGATTCACGGCTGCCGCAGGTGCCACGGACTCATCAATGCCGAAAGTGTTTTCAAGCTTTTCGATCAAATCCAACAGCTGAATGCGACCCGAGTGAAACATTTTAGAGTTGCTAATCAAAGTTGGCACGCCTTGGATGCCCAAGGCTTTGATGTCGTCTGGGACATAGCCGCCGTCGATGATCTCGTGTTGAAAGCTGCCGTGGACCAAGGCAATTTGATTCAAAGCCTGCACCACGTCGGGACAGTTTTCACAGGTGAGTGAAATATAAGACTGCAATTGGATGTTTTTATTCAAGCGTTTGATGCGATTGACTAAAATGCTGTCCAGCGCTTTGCCTTTGCCATCGATATTTAAAATAGCTAAAATTAAGGACGTGAATTCATGCCCGCCGGGAATACCTTTAAAGCTAATGCCAGTAGGTTTTCCTTCGTATGAGAATTTAAATTGGGGCATAGGGGAAGACCAAGCAGAGTCTTCAGTTAAAACAATCTTGTCTGAAGTTGACGCCACTTCAGTCAGCATTTCCACAAGCTCCGTCTGATCGGCATGGGTGCTGTGGGCATAGATAAGTTCAACATTTTTTTCAAGAGCGGCAAAGACAGAAGTCAGTTGCTCTTTGAGGGATGCGTCTAACATAAAGGCCTCCTTAGAGACAGAAAAGTTAGGGACACCCGCTGTCTCAGAGACAGCGGGCTTAAAGAAACGGAAAGGGACTAGATTTTACCTACAAGATCAAGACCTGGCTTCAAAGTTTTTGCGCCTGGAGTCCATTTTGCTGGGCAAACTTCATTTGGGTTTGCAGCGATGAACTGAGCCGCTTGAACTTTGCGAAGTAGCTCATCAGCGTTTCTGCCGATACCGTTGTCTTGAACTTCAGCGATCTTGATTTCGCCAGCAGGGTTCACCAAGAAAGTACCGCGGTAAGCAAGACCTTCTTCTTCAATGTGAACACCGAAAGCGCGAGTCAAAAATCCAGTTGGGTCAGCCAACATAGGGTATTTGATTTTTTTGATTGTCTCAGAGGCATCATGCCATGCTTTGTGTGTGAAATGAGTGTCTGTGCTGACGCCATAAACTTCTACGCCCATCTTTTGGAATTCAGCGTATTTGTCAGCCATGTCGCCAAGCTCAGTGGGGCAGACAAATGTAAAGTCCGCTGGGTAAAAGAAAAAGATCGACCATTTGCCTTTAAGGTCTGCATTGCTCACAGTCTTAAAGTCATTGTGGTGATAAGCTTGAACTTTGAAATCAGGGACTTTTGTGTTGATCAGTGTTTGCATTTATTCTCCTTAGAATAATGGTGTTAGTAAATGTGAGAGCACATCTTTCGTCTTTGACAGTAAAGGATCAAGCATTCTTAGTACAATCGATAATAAAAATATATTGATAGATTTAATCTATTGAGTCATAATAGGCCTTCAGCGAGGTCCCAAGCATGATAAAAGTGAATTTTTCTCTGACGCAGCTTGAATATGTGATGGCCGTGAATAAGTTTGGCCACTTTGCCAAGGCGGCAGAGGCCTGCCACGTGACTCAGCCGACGCTGAGCATGCAAATTCAAAAGCTCGAAGAAGATCTGGGTGTGATCATTTTTGATCGCACCAAGAAGCCCATTTTGCTGACGCATTTGGGAAAAAAGCTGGTCGTGCAAATGCAGCTGGTACTTTTTGAGGCAAAAAAAATCGAAGGTCTGGTTCAGCAGGACAAAAAAGGCATTCAGCAGGGGAGTCTCACGATCGGTGTGATCCCAACGGTGGCGCCCTATTTACTGCCGCGCCTTTTGCCCGTGGTCGAAGAGCTCTTTCCGCAGGTGAGCTTGAACATTCGTGAAATGCAGACGGATCGAATTTTGGAAGCTTTGAATGAAGATGAAATTGATGTTGGTGTTTTGGCAACGCCGACCTTGATGCCTAAGATGTTTGAGTTTCCTCTGTACTATGAGCCCTTTTCTGTGCTTTGCGGGAAAGATCATGATTATGCCGGTATGAAAAAGATCAAATATCAGTCCTTGGGTATGGATGATATTTGGTTGTTGGAAGAAGGGCATTGCCTGCGCAATCAAATTCTCGATATCTGTGCTGTTCGTAAAGGTAAGGGCGGGAAGGAGCGTCGTTATAAGTTTGAAAGCGGTAGTTTAGAGACGCTTAAAAACTTGGTGGACCTTTATGGGGGTTACACTTTGTTGCCTTATTTGGCGACGGAGCATTTGGGGGATCGCACGAAGTTGGTCCAATTTGAGCGGCCGATTCCTGCGAGGGAGATCGGGTTGGTCTATCGCAGGGAGCACTATAAGAGTGAATTGATTGAAGGACTGGGGGATGCGATTTTAAAGGCGATTCCTGAGGAGTTGGGTAAAATTCGGCAGAAGGATTTGGATGTGCTGCCGATTAAGTAGGGGGCGTGCTGCTGCGCTTGGGTGGGATGGTGTCCTTAGCCCCGAAAGTTCATGGTTCGCGGCGAGTAGCCGATGATTAAAAGTGTTGCGTGCTATCGAAAAAGAGTTCCGCCTTCTCAAGTCGAAAAAGTAGAATCGTTGCGCGCTTTGACCAATCCATTTCCGATCACGCCTAAGTTTTGGAAGAAGGGACTATTGATCTCGCGCAAAGATGGCAGAGCTTGCTCCTTTAGTCTCAACGATGCAAATAATGCGAAGGCTGAGCTTGAGGGGTGCCTAAAAACTACAAGCGCCCTGGCGGCCCGGCATCGTTTCAGGAAGTTGCGCAAAAAGCATTTACGAGATGAAGCTTTTGCATAAAATTTAAGCATCAATACGTTCAAGAAGAATACTGTATTGGCAGTGTTTCCGAAATCCGATCCGGCACATAGCAGAAGACGCGTCATTTCGACTTTAGACTTGATACCATTTTTGCATGACGTTAGTTTCACTTGAAGGAGACTATATGCGTGTAGATCCAAATACAGAGTCTAATTTAATCATTGAGCCAAAGTCTTGGTTCAAAATTCCTGTATTTAATAAATCACCCAAGCTGCTAAACCATTATAGTTTATCACCTAAGACTAATAACATCTCGAAAGCCATTGCTGGCGAGTATGTTCAAAAGTCATTCAAGCGTTTGTTTTGGGACAAACCGAGTTTTACAGCGTGTTACGGAAACAATGAAGTCCACATTCATCCAAGCGAACATAGACGATTAACGGTTCGAGAGGCTGCTCGCATCCAAACATTTCCCGACTATTGGATGTTTTTAGGAGGCTTGACAACCGAGTTTAAACAAATTGGAAATGCAGTGCCAACATATCTGGCAAAAGGTGTAACAGAAGCTGTTTTAAGAAACGTATCCGTTGAATCAAGAACTACTGTCAGTTTATTTTCGGGAATTGGCGGGCTTGATATTGGTGCCGAAAGTGCGGGGTTGGAACTAGCGGCTGCACTTGAATGGGACGAGCGTTGCACTCGCGGTTTAATCTTAAATAAGGAAATTGGAGTTAGAACTGGAATCCACAATTTCCTACACGATGCTACAATCATTAAAGCTGACTTGTCTGACCCGAAAAACACCACTAAAGATTTCATCGAAAAACATCGAGCAAGAAAATTAGCTCCGGTTTCATTCGTATTGGGCGGGCCTCCTTGCCAAGCTTTCAGTTCGGCAGGTTCTCGAAAAGGACTCGATGATGAGCGAGGACAGCTTTATCTTGGATATTTGAACGTTTTAAAGTCTTTAAAGCCACATACATTTATTTTTGAAAATGTTATCGGCCTTTTACGATTAGAAAAAGGTGCAGTGTTAGAAAAAATAAAGAAAGATTTTAAAAAAATCGGTTACAACTTAACAGTTGTGGATTTAGATGCGGTCGATTTTGGGGTTCCTCAAAATCGCCATAGAATATTCCTAATTGGTTCACTAGATGCACCCCACGTTGTAGATCAGATAGAAAGAGATTTGACGTCAGTCTCACTTCCAAAACGAACAGTTAAAGAAATTTTATCAGGGATGCCAGCTGCAAGAGTTAGTCCCAAGGATCACGATTATGATAAAATTTATTTTGGCAGTGAAGGTAAATGGACATTAGGTGAGGCTATTTATTCTCACGAACAGGCTTCGTTGATATAATTACCTATTATTTGGTACAAGTTCAATAAAATGGTGCAGGTCATGTACTATGACCTGCACCAAAGTGCTGTATATCTATCACGATAAATTCATTTCTTTTTTTAATTACAAAAACCCATCACGATGTATCTATGAATAAACAACAAGATATTTTCCAAATGGAATGTTTAATTTGATGGACTCAGCTAACGAGGCAAGTTTAACTGCAAGCAATATTGTCAAAGCTATCAGTAATCTCCCCAAAAACCGTTGGTTCGAGTATATTGCAGAATCAACGACCAACAAAGTTCGAGTTGTAAGTGTCACGATGCCTGAAGGGCCAATCGTTATCGAGAGATCTAAGAGTAAAAAACGAAGTCCAATTTCAACAGCGATGGTCTGGCGAATCGCTAATGCCTTTCAAGCCGACACTCCAATCAACTTTGATCGTGTTTTGGGAGCAAGCTACAATACAAGATCAACACTCGAAACCCTACTCGCGCACACACCCGAATTTTACTGGTGTAAGCCAAAGCGAATCGAGCTCGCTGATTCCACTCAAAAGATAAAAGATGGTCACAAACACTTAGTATGGAGACCTCAGGCGCCTCATAAAAATGGAGTTCTCGAAAAGTTTGAAACTGACCTTGTGATTTCTGAAATTCCATCGTCAAGTCTCGTATATGAAGCCTTAGAAATTCCGAGCACGATCGGTTCCACGGGGATTGATATCGACATACAGCGAAGACATGTACAAATGCAGATTGCACTGGTCGCAATTGGAAAGCAGCTAGGCTATAGATCTTGGGTTGCACGAAACGATCAAGGTATAAAATATGGAAATAAAAGCGTTGGCCAGTTGAATGGCGTCGTAAATAAGTTAGAAGAGATATCAATTATGAGGTCTTTTGGTGAGGCAATCAGAGCCGCCTTACATATTGATTGCATGTGGTTCAAGGATGGACGCTCAATTCCTGCAATCATGGAGGTAGAACATAGCACAGGTGTTGTCACTGGGCTTGCCAGAATGAAAAGCCTAAAAGATCAACTTCCCGACGTTGTTACCCGATATGTAATCGTTGCTCCAGATGAAGATCGCGCAAAAGTCTTAAAAGAAGCCAATGCGCCACAATTCAAGGATCTTCAAGCAAAATTTCTTCCATATTCCGCAGTAGAAGAGCTCTACTACCTTTGCCAGAAACGGAATCTAACTCCAAACTCAGTAACTATGGAGTTCTTAGATTGCTATATGTCACCCTGCCTGGAACGAAACTAAAATATAGATAATTGGAGAACATCTTAACATTGAATTTGGTTGTTGAAAAAAAGTATGGGGTCCTAAAGCAGCGTTACAACATTTGGCGAGAGCCCTGGTGGGGGTAAATGCCTTGCACAATAAGAATTTATTACGGTGGAATTTAAAGGAAAGGTTTGTATGTAGGGCAGTGGCTGCTGCTATATTTGAACTGGGCCAGAGTGTCCACGTGCCAGCACAGCTGAGTTCAGCAATTCCCCTAAGCTAATTAAAACACAGCGTCAAAACCCCAACCAGCCCGCCAATACAAGATTTCACAAAATCCCCCATTTCCTTTTTGACTCTGCCCCCTCAGCTAAGGCTAATAGCGCTTTTACCACAGTAGGAGCTCCCATGAATTCATTGATGAAGCTAACTTCGCGTGTTGCCGGTTCCTTGCTGGCCCTAACTTTCGTTTTATCAGGCGCTTCGGCAGGAACCCAAGAATTTGGTCAAAATCTTGGCGAACCGACAGAGCCCCAATTCTGTTTGCAAAACTTCAACGCCTACGGCCCCGTTTATGCTTCGGGTATTGCAAGCCGGACAGAGCGTCTGACAAAAACTTTGCGCAAAGAAGCCTGTGCAGCCGTGCATCTGCAAGAGGTTTGGAACACGTCGCAGATTGATCAAGTGTGGAACTCTTTGTTTAACGACTATTCAATGTCCACGCCGAATCGAAAAGCTAAAATCGGCATCATGTCTTTATTCAAAGGCGCCATTCTTGAACATAAAACCTATGCCTTTCGGGTGAACAACGAGGGCGGATTGCTGGATGGCATTCGCCAAATGTTCAATGTTAAAAAAGCCTTCCATGTTGTGCGGACGCGCCTGCACGATATGGGCGAGGATTTCTATTTTATAAATACACACCTGCACCCAGCGTCCGAAGCCGTGCGCATCACGCAAATTTTGGATATTTTCAACTGGCGCATGTACAATCAAGATTCCAAGCTCTTGATGTCAGGTGACTTCAATGCAGACGTGAATTCAATAGAGCGTGAGCTGATCATGCGTCTGATGGGTTTGCACGATGCCATGGGTGAACATCTGGGCAGCTATTCGGGTGTGTGCACCTATTGTGACCGCAATCCTTTAAGCTGGCTTAAAGGCAACCATGTTTTTGACTATGTGTTTTTCTCAAACGTGGGCGACGCCGAAACAAGTCTTCGTGTCGTGGATGGGAAAATCAATTTGCGTGGCACCTCTGAAAGTCCCTTATCAGACCACTTCGGTGTGAAGATTCAATTTGCCTTAAGTACTGTTAAGCCAGATCGCGACTACTTGGCCGAAGAAATGGATCGCGCGGCGACCTTGAAGGTTTTGAAAAGAGCCCAGTTTGCCCTGGTCCTCGAGAACGACGAAGACCTCTTGCCTTATAAACAGGAAATCAGAGATCTCATTGAACAGCTTGAAACTAAAACTGGATTTTTTGCTGAATACTTACATCGTTCGATCTAAATTTCAGAAGCATGCTTTTCAGCGTTGCTGAGTTTCCAGTGGCCGTGGTCGTTTTTCCAAAGAATGCGCACCCGGGCTTTATCCGGGAACAGAACTTGAAAACAAACCTCATTGGCCGCCATCTTGCGCGGTCGCTCCTTGGCAGAGCAGGCGCGCACGACTCGGGGGGCACCCTTGTCTTTTAAAAAGACATAAATATCTTGCCGCGACTTTTTGGAAAGCCCTTCTGAAAAAGAATCCAAAACACAGCGCAGGCCGGGGCACTTTAAAAGGTGATCTAAAGATTTTTGGGCTTCCACAATTAAAAATTCCAAAATTCACCTGCTATTGAGTTTTGCCTGTTGGAGAAGTAGAGCCGGAACCCGTGCCAGAACCAGAACCTGTTCCCGATCCGTAATTTATTTTTCCCGCAGCACGGCACTCGGGGCTTAAGACGGACTCGGACACATACGTGAACTCGCGCGCTAACTTTCCACAGGCAACAGGATCCGTGGGGCAGCGATAAGAAAACTCTTGCTGTCGTGCGGCCGCAGATGTTTCGAGTTTTTTGATATTCTTTTCATAGATTTCTTTTTTCTCGCTGTCAGCAATTTGACTGCAGTTAATACCTTCATCCCAACCACTGTTGACATAAGTCTTCCAGGTAAAGTCTTTGGCTTGGCGCCACTGTCCGTCGCGGCAGGTGAGGTAGGGGGCCTTGCCTTCGACCAGGTTGTGGTAAAAGAGAATTCCACCATGATTGGCCATCGAGTCCGCGTAAGAAATGGTGCCGGTCGAACTTTTACCAAGGGCCCCTTTTTCTAAAGCAAAGCTAGAGACCAAGGCGTCCTTCATAGAGCTCGCCGTATAGCCGCGAACACGATAGGGCGTAAAAAGAGTAAAGCCCTGATCGATAAAGTGCCCCAGTTTGTCGGTGCCAATTAATTCATTATTGACCTTGATCGTAGACGACAACTGCACGTTATTAAAAATCAGACCGTTATTCAGCACGCCTTCATAAATAGAATTCTTGGGCTGAGCGCTGCGCTTTGCAATTTGTGCGTTGTCCTCTGACCAGCTTTCCAAAGAGCCGACAAAAAAACTTTCTTGATTGAGGTCATGAAACAAGATGCGAATTTTTTTGTTGTCATTGCAGGGGATGTTTTCTTTGTTGGCTTGCTTAACGGTTTCAGCCAAGCGCTTGTTCATTTCAGTATCTAAAATTTCGGTGCTGTCGTTCAATGCCTTATATCGATCAGTCAAATTGTCAGTTTCTTTTGCAGAAACCGAGAGGGCGATATTGCCTAAAAATAAGAGTGAAAGAAGACGCTGCCAATCCATGTTTTCTTATCGGATGGTGGCAGCATTTCATTATCAAAAGAAGACCGATAGGTGCTCTTTAAGCACCTATTCGCGACTAGATGTTAGTCCGCTAAATGGTCGGGGGTGAAGGCCTCTGGGAAAAGGTCTCCAAAGCGAAAGGTTTTCATTTTTCCCTGCAGATTGGCCGTGTAAATCATGGTGTCGGGGGCTCCGAACTCCGCAATCACTTGGCGACAAAAGCCACAAGGCGGCCAAGGTTTTTCAGCATCGCTGATGACCATGACCTCTTTGATATTTTGTCCTGAGCCTTCGCTGACCGCTTTGAAAATCGCCACGCGCTCTGCACACACGGTGCCGCCGTAAGAAGCATTTTCGACATTGCAGCCGCCAAACATTTTACCATCACCCATCAACACGGCCGCACCAATATGGGCATGCGAATAGGGGGCATGGGCTCTTTTTTGCGCGGTGAGTGCCACGTCATAAAGTTTTTTTTGAGTGTCTGTCATAGAGGTATTCACGGAAGTAGTCATAGGCCGCACCTTTCTAGAATTTTTCGCAGCTCCATCAGTGGCAAGCCTTGAATCGCGGTAAAGTCTTGAGACTCAATTTTATCAAAAAGTTGAATCCCATGTTTTTCAATTTTATAGCCTCCAGCGCAATCTGTCGCTTGGTCAAGCTGCACGTACTTTTCAGCTTGCGCACGTGACAAAGTTTTCATGTGCATGCGCGTGATATCCGTATAGGGAATGGCTTTGAGTCCATCAAACACACAGATGGCCGTGACCAGCTCATGGGTTTTCCCCTGCATTGCTAATAATTGTTCTACTGCTTTTTCTGACGTGTGGGACTTGCCCAAGATCTGTCCTTCAAAAGTGACGATCTGGTCGCCGCCAATCACCACGAGTCCTTCTTTGGCTAAGCTCTGCGCCTTTAACAGGGCTAATTTTTCAGCAAATGCTAAAGGTGCCAGCGAAGGATCTTTTTCTTTTTCCTCGTCGATCAGGGGCTTCATCGTCACAAAGGGAAGTGCCAATCGTTCGAGCAGTTCACGACGATACGGAGATGTGCTTGCGAGAATCAGTTGCTTGTGCGCCATGGAAATCCTTTTGAGAATGTAAAAACTATAGAGGAACCAATAGGTTAGGTCAATTTCTGATCGCTCACTTATGCACTTTAAGAAAAAGGGCAGCCAAACAGCTCATTCTGAGGTAAAACCCCCTGCATGAAAGACAATCTTCCTGATGTAGCCAAAGAAACCCACAAAGAAAAGTTTGCCCCCATTGACTGGGTGGGAATGGGTTCGATCGAATTGCCGGTGATTTTAAAACAAGCCGATGGTTTGTATCGTATTCCCGCGCGCGTCGACGCAAAAGTCAGCCTTGATAAAACACCTTCGCGTGGCATTCACATGTCGCGTTTGTATTTGATCAGCCAAAATGTTTTATCCAGTGAAGAGCTTAATTTGTCCTTACTGAACAAAGCCACTGAAGAGTTTTTAAATACCCACGTGGAACTTTCGACTCAAGCCTTTGTGCAAGTTCAGTTTGAAGCACCCTTAGTGCGCAAGGCTTTAAAGAGTGCGAATCAAGCTTGGCGCTCGTACCCGGTGATTTTGTCTGCAAAAAACACCGATGGAAAAAAGTCGACTTTTGTTGAAGTCGTGGTGACTTATTCCAGCACTTGCCCAGCATCGGCGGCCTTGTCTCGTCAGTTGATTCAAGACAATTTCAAGCAGCAGTTCACTCATGACAGTGTTGATTTTGACGTGATTCATTCTTGGTTGGGAACAACTCAAGGGATTGTGGCGACTCCTCACGCCCAAAGAAGTTTTGCCCGCGTGAAGGTGGAAGTTAAAGACAATTACTTTTATGGCGACCTGATTGATCTAGTCGAAGAAGCTTTGCAAACAGCCGTGCAAGGCGCTGTGAAGCGGGAAGACGAACAGGAGTTCGCTCTTCGTAATGGACAGAACTTGATGTTCTGTGAAGATGCAGCCCGCAGAGTGAAAGAAGCTTTAGATGCGACCTCTGCGATCTTTGATTATATTGCAGAGTTCAGTCATGTTGAGAGTTTGCATCCGCATAACGCTATTTCGATGATTTCTAAAGGTGTGAACCTGCACCAGTTTTAGTTTTTTTAGCGTAGAGTTTTTGTGTCGCTTGTTCTGCTGTGACAATGGTGCGATTTTCCTCCATCCGTGAGAAAGCTGTAAGACCGCCATCGTGGCGGTCTTAGCAAAGTACTGTTTAAATTCCCGCAAGCAAAAAGTACTTCGCCCTGATGGCCACGACGGCCATCAGGAAGGCTGCACATGGATGGCCCCAACGCTGAGGTCTATTCTGACTGCTGCAGAAGCTCCCAATTCTAAGAGTCTCCCTGCTTTCAGGTAACCATTTGAAATTATTAGCATATTCGTAGCATCCTTGTGGCTCCCTAAACCACTCCATAGCGCTAAATGAAAATGATTATTAAAATAGATAGACCCGTGGGCCCAAATTCGCCTATAAGATGTCCCTGAGGTGTTCCATGGGCAAAGATTCTGTACCACTATTACCGCGCCAACATGACGACGACATTATTGTTCACTCCGAGTCCTTTGATGAACCGGAATTAAAGAAAATCATCCGTGCCCTCAACCTCAAAGTGACGACTCAGCGAATGGCGATTCTTAAGTCTCTGCACGATGGACGTCGTCATGTGACCGCTCAAGAACTCTATGAAAAACTGAGCAAGAATCATCCCGATATTGGTTTTGCCACTGTTTATCGTTTCCTAAGAACTCTGACAGAGGGAAGATTTGTTACCGAGGTTCGAATGGGGGGCTTGCCAGCTCGCTATGAATTAACACCTAAAGGCCATCACGATCACTTGACCTGTGTGAAGTGTGGAAAGATCTGCGAGTTTGAAAACCGTGCGATCGAGTCTTTGCAGGAAAAAGTCGCCAATCAGTTTGGCTTTTCACTGACTCATCATATTTTGGAACTTTACGGGGTTTGTCCGGATTGCCAGACTAAGGGCTAATATCGCGCATCCAGAGGCCCATGAGCCAGCAGGTTCTTGCTGATTTTAGAGTGAAATTCGTAAAATATTCCCATTTTCTGCCGATAAGCCCTCTATGGGTAAGCTGAAGTTTCGGTGGATTTTGATCCTCCTTTCAACATTGTGTATGGCGCAAAAACAGAACGACATCGTCGAGCTGGAGCAATATTTCAATGCGCGCTATTCAGCCGATTTTTTAAGGACCACCGACAACGTGATGTTCGTGATGCCACCTGGTACACGGGGACGCATTCAAGAAACAAAGCTCTTTAATTCCGGAAATCAGGGGCTTTTTGTTGAGCTGACTTCGGGTCCCAAAAAGGGAGAAATGGTTTGGGTCTACTATAAAACGCCTCCCCAAGAACCAGGCATGAAGCTCTTTACTTCAGAAAACGAGTTAACGGAAACGCAAAATATTGAAGAAGCCAAAGCACTCGAGACCACTCAAGAAACGATTGGCATAATGGCGCCCAAACCTCAACAACCAGTCACAAGACAACAGGCAAAAAACTTAGTTGAAATTGTGAAAAAGGGGCAGACTGCAGTGACCGAGGGGCTTTCAGCTACACGTCCCTGTGACAATTGCCAAACACAAGCGATCACGACTGCTGGGCACGAGCGAACAATTCGCAGAGAAACTCCGAAGCCTGAGACAAAAAAAATGCCGCCTTCATCGAAGGATGCCACTCAGAAAGAGGTAGTCCGGCCTCCGGCGGAGTCCGTAGTCTTTTCTCCTGCATCTTCACAGGATTCACCTTTGCGAAAAGCTATTGAGCGAACCGAAAACCATGCGACAAGCAGGGGATTGGTCAGCAAGTGGCAAAAGGGAGAATACTATTTGGGGGTTCGAACCTCCACGGGACAGGCTGAGCGAATTAGCTTTTCTAATAACGGACCGAACTCCGTTGTGAAAAGTAAGCGCATTGGCTGGAGTCGGGAGTGGGGCTTCGACTACTTTGATCTGGCTCGACAAGATCTGGGTTTTTCAGTTTTTGACTCGATTGACGGAAGTTCTAAGCGCAGCAAGGAGTCTCGTTTTATGGTTTTTCCTCGCGAAACCCTTCCGACAATTCGCATAGAAGGCAATCGGCAGATAGTTACTTTACCAAATGGTGAGACTGTTACTTATAATGCGCAAACAAAAGAAATTATCGGCGGTGTTCTTAAAGAGAAAAGCCTGACTTCGGGATCTCATCCGCAAGTGAGCTACCAAGGAAAAGGTGTGGTCATCAAAGCCAATAACGAAGGGCCGGATCATCCTTTTCATGGAAGAGGCTCTGCTACAATTTCAAAGCAAGGAAAAAGTTGCAGTGTGCCTAAAAAGGAGCTTTGGCCCGATCAGAGAGAAAGCTCCACCTTTCGATTTAAATACTTTTCTGATAAAGATTTCGATACCTATCTCAAGAAGCGTTGTGGTTTCAGTCTTTACTAAAACCAAACAGCATTTGGCCTGCTAATTCGCAGGAAACCTTATCATGACATGCCGCTATGAGGGTGAATCCCGATGACCAAGTTCTTGCTCCCGTTGCTGGAGCGGCCTAATATAGACACTATGGTTGAAGTCGACGAAGGCATTATAGTTAAGGGCGCAAAAGAGCACAATCTTAAGGACGTGAGTGTCACGATTCCACGCAACAAGATCACGGTCTTTACGGGCCTCAGTGGCAGTGGGAAGTCATCTTTGGCCTTTGATACGGTCTATGCCGAAGGTCAGCGACGATACGTCGAAAGTTTATCGGCCTATGCACGAAATTTCTTAGAACAGCTTAAAAAACCCGAAGTCGATTCGATCACCGGACTTTCGCCAGCCATTGCGATTGATCAAAAATCTGTCAGCACCAATCCGCGTTCGACCGTGGGGACGGTGACTGAAATTTATGATTATCTGCGTTTACTTTATGCCAAGGTCGGCGTGCCCGAGTGTCCGACGCATCATATTCCCGTGAGCAGCCAAACGCCTCAGCAAATCATTGAGGACGTTTTTAAAAAAGGTGGCGGAACGAAGTTCTATGTTTTAGCACCCATGGCCGCCGGAAAAAAAGGTGAGTTCCTGGCAGAGTTTCAGCGTTGGGCCAAGAAAGGTTTTGTGAAAGCAAAGGTCGATGGGAAAATGATCGACCTCGATAAAGCCACAAAGCTAGCAAAGACAAAAACTCACGACATTGATTTGGTCGTGGACCAATTGATTCTAAAAGATAATTTAAAACTGCGTTTATCCGAAAGCATTAACACCGCTTTGTCATTGGCCAATGGACGCGTGATCATTGAAACTTTGAGTGGAGAAAAAACGTCTTACTCATTGCATTCCGCTTGTCCTATTTGCAGTTACAGCTTCCCAGAGATTGAGCCGCGGCTTTTTAGTTTTAACAATCCTCGCGGAGCTTGTTCGACCTGTCACGGTTTGGGAACCATGGACCTGGTTGAAGAAGAGCAGTTTTCGGACTCTGAAGTTGGCGGCAAAAAGCTCGACAAAGTCATTTATAAATACAAAGGTAAAAAGACTTCAGATCAAGATGACGAAGAAGAAGAAGAAATGGATTTGTCAGCTTGTCCTGACTGTCGTGGCGCGCGTCTTCGGGCAGAGGCATTAAGTATTCACCTGGATGGTAAAACCATTGCGGAATTGTCGGATATGGCCACTGTGGAATTGCGCGATTGGATCAGCAAGCTGAAGTGGCGCGCAAAAGATCAATTGATTGCTGAAAAAATCATTAAGCAAATTGTTTCGCGCTTAGATTATTTAGTTCGGGTTGGAACCGGGTATTTGTCACTCAGTCGTCCGGCGCGAACTCTTTCAGGTGGTGAGGCTCAACGAATTCGTTTGGCGACGCAAGTCGGGTCTTCTCTAATAGGTGTTCTCTATGTGATGGATGAGCCGAGTATTGGCTTGCATCCACGAGACCACCATCGCCTTTTGGATATTATCGGTGAACTTAAAGAACGTGGGAATACTATTTTGTTGGTGGAGCATGACGAGGACACTATTCGCTATGCCGACTTTGTCGTGGACCTGGGCCCGCGTGCGGGAAAACTCGGCGGACACAAGATGGCACAAGGAACTCCAGCTGATTTAGAAAAAGATCCGAACTCTTTAACAGGACGGTACCTGCGGGGGGATTTACGAATTCCAATTCCAAAGCATCGACGCAAAGGGAATGGTAAGGAATTAAGACTGATTGGCGCGACTGGAAACAACCTGCAAAACGTAGAAGTTGGGATTCCTTTAGGAACGTTCACCTCTATTACGGGCGTTTCGGGATCAGGAAAAAGCACGCTGATTATCGATACACTTTATAAAATATTAGCTCAGCGTTTTTATAAGGCTCTGGCCAAACCATCACCGTTTAAAAAGCTGGAAGGCATCGAACATATCGACAAAGTGATTGATATCAATCAACGTCCCATTGGTCGAACTCCACGTTCGACTCCAGCGACCTATGTTGGTTTGTTTCCGATGATTCGTGATTTATTTGCGAACTTGCCGGAATCAAAGTTGCGCGGCTATCCGCCAGGGCGATTTAGTTTCAATGTGAAGGGCGGGCGCTGCGAAACTTGTATGGGGCATGGACAGATTCGTGTGGAGATGCACTTTTTAAGTGATGTCTTTGTGACTTGCGATACCTGTTTGGGGCGTCGCTATAATCGAGAAACTCTGAACGTGAAATACAATGGCAAATCAATTTCAGATATTTTAGAGATGAATATCGAAGAAGCGGCTTTGTTTTTTAAAAACCACACGCAGATTTTTCGCAAGCTCGATACCTTGCATCGCGTGGGTTTAGACTATATGACCCTCGGACAAAGCTCGACGACCTTGTCGGGTGGGGAAGCCCAACGGGTAAAATTATCAAAAGAGCTTTCAAAGCGCGGAACCGGAAAAACTTTGTACATCCTTGATGAGCCCACGACGGGCTTGCATTTTGATGACGTCAGAAAACTTGTCGAACTCTTGCAGGAGCTTGCAGATCAAGGTAATACTGTCCTTGTTATCGAACACAATCTTGAGGTGATCAAGGCCACGGACCATGTTATTGATATGGGGCCGGATGGCGGTTCAGCGGGGGGCCTCTTGGTAGCCTCCGGGACCCCTGAAGAAGTGGCTCAAGTTCGCAACAGCGAGACCGGCAAGTTTCTAAAGAATGTATTAAAGTAGCGAGGACATATGCAGTATTTTAAAGGCTCATTTATCATTACGATTCTCGGGCTGATTGGTTCGTATTTTGTGGGTCAATATTACGGTGGCACGGTGAGCTCGGGACTTGAAGCCTTGTTTATTGCCTCTGTTTTGGCGGTATTAGAAATCTCTCTTTCATTTGATAATGCCATCGTCAATGCGG
>JBBKWD010000123.1:0-8103 GCA_037968775.1 Bdellovibrio sp. | reverse complement strand
GTCTTGGGCCGAGGGGAGTTTTTGGCACCAGCAGGCCTCAGGGGAGCTTTTTGATTTTCCTGAATTGCCGCAGTTAAAAGGTGCACCGCACTGTTCACAAGACTTCATGAGTTAGGTTTCATCATGTCGGAATCAGAATGTCAACGAGCTGAACACCAAGGCAAGGGGGTGATCACTTTTGTGATCTCATTTGCGCGCATATATAGAAATTCGGAGCCAATAGAAAGACGCACTCGTTGTTTTTTCTGTGAAATAGGTGAGTTGATACGAATTTGTCCATAGCCGAGCCCGTCCGTATCGGCGGTGCCGCTTAAGTTTTTCAAGGTCCACTTAACTTTGCGGCCCGCGAGAGGGGAAAGATCCTCGTCGGTCAAAATCTCTGAAATGGTTCCGTCGGTGTCTCGACACTGAAGACGAAAGTGCAAGACGACGAAATACTCTTGATGGCAATTTTGCGAACGAGAAAAACCATATCCGGCTTCGCAGGTATTAAACGCTTTCTCCGTGAGTCCGAGATTTTCAACATCGCGGTCCATCCTTAAATGACTTTGTAAGGCATTGATATCTATGGAGGGCTTCTTCGGTTCGGCGGTTTCGTGGGTCCAGGTTTTTGGAGTAGAGGGGGTTTCTTTCTTTTGACTCGACGAGCAAGCCACAAGACCCAAAACGAAGAAACAAGACAGCGCAGTTTTTACCATTCACATACTCCTAGCATTCATTTTCAGCCTAAAGAGCCCCTTTAAAAAAGACAAGGCTGGCTTTATTTTATTTGGCGAGATCGATTTGCTGGCAGCTGGAGCTAGATCTTTGAATAAATGATGGAGGCAGTCGGGAAGGACTGCCTCCAAAATCAGAGCGGGTTAAGAAGAGGAGCCACCGATTCTATTTTGCAACGGCGTAGATCAGACTTCCACCTTTTAGAGATTGGACAACATTGTCTCGCAGGTTCATAGCCACAGCGGGGCAGCCCCAGCTACGCCCCTGAATGACCGAGGATTCTTTAACATAACTAGCTCCATGAATCACCACCGCGCGGGCGCGAGCATTCGAATTCGTGGAGGACAAGCCATCCAACCGCAGAGAAAGACCTTTGCTACCGGAGTAGGTTTCAGCTGCCAGGTAAAAACCAAGCGAGCTAGCATTTGATCCTGATTTGTTGCTGAACTTTTCGGCGTAACCATCATGGTCGGCATCAGAACCTTTTCCGTGTGCGGTATGAATGGACCACACAGCGCCTGTGTTCATATTGATGATATGAAAACGCGCTTTCGTTGACCGAAGTGAAAAGTCGATGACGCTAACATAGCTTTTATTGCGAATGCGGGAAGCATTCTTGTAGAAATAGATAAGCACTTCATTACGCGCTTGCTGGTTGATAACGCGATTGGGATCTACATAGGAAAACATTTTTAAAATATTTTCGTTTTCTGAAAGTACTGTAATAGGGGGATTCGTCTCGAAGTCAGGTGCATCAAAGACATCATTGAAATCGCCAGAGTTCGGGACGTTTTCGGCTTTATCAATAGTGCCTAGATCTTGTTCCATCGAAGAATCGTCAGGAAGAATTTCTGTAGGGTGGTAGTCGCTTCCTCCGCAAGCAGTGAAGGCGAGGAAACTGGTTAAGAGAGCGAGTCTCGGGGCTACTTTTGAAAACTTAAAGGCGGGTTTTTTAATTCTCGTCATCAATCCTCCGTGATATTTTGACCTATGTTCACTGACAGATGCTAGCTGACATCATCAAAGCCACGGCAAATTTCTTACGTAGGAATAATCTTTAGGACTTAAAGACCGGCAGCACTTGAATAGAACTCAGAGTAGGCAGTTCTTTCGGTCAGTGAATAAACTAAAATTGATAAGAGCAATTAAGAAAAAACTCAAAAAAAAAGGCCCTCTTTTTCAAGAGGGCCTGATGGTTACCAAGATGGGCAGGGTGTTTTAGTTAGAAGCAGGTAAGATCGTGACGAGGTACTCAAACAATGTCGTATCGATACTTCCTTTCAAAATACTGCTCAACAGAGCAGCCGGAATGGCCTGCAACTCGCGAGAGAAAGGGGACTCGGCATCGAACTCAGGATCTCTGCCGCCAGAGAGGGCTTCAGCACTCATGCGCGCATTTAAAAGATCGCCTTGTTCTTTTTCAGTCAACTTCATAACGGCGGTTTTCAATTGCACCAATTGAAGTATATCGTGAGCCATCGCATTTTCTGGTAAAGCCACTAGACGAAGGGTTCCAATGTCGTGGACTATTGCTCCTTCAGATTTATCTACCTGGTAGGCCTTATTCGTCTTAACAACTCTGTATTTATCCATGAAGTTTCGGTCCGCAATCAGTGTCGTTTGACTTGTTCCAAGTCCTCGGTTGATTTTGCTGAGCATCACTTCTTGAAATGAAGTGGATCTCATCGGAATTCCAATGGCGTCAGCAATGGATTTATCCAAGACCTTTTCAATCCAGTGCCAGCTCTTTCCTTTAGCTAAGTCGTCCGGTGACGCGAACACGGGAACTTGAACAGGGGCAGTCAGAACTTCGACGCCATTTGCATCTTTAAAGTTCAAGTTAACAACTAAGCTGTTTGTAAGCATAGCCATTAACGCTCCTTCGATCGGTTCCGTCACGCCCGGAAGGTCGAGGTAGTTGTCTTCGTTTTTATCAAATGAAGAGTTCCCGACCCGGCGATTGAAGAGCTTTTCCACTGCGACAATTTTATCAATATAGACTCCTCTGACATCAATCTGATCGGCATAGTGATTGTCTGAAGCCGCGTCTTTCTTGTGGTTGAAGGCCTTTCCGGCTTGGGCCACAGTCACATAACCTGCGTTCAATGCCAAATCTTTGAAACAGTTGATACCATCACTGTTATAGTCGGCCAGAGGCAGGACGCCGACAATTGTAGATGGATTACTTTTCGCAGCAATTGCACACATGATATCAGGTGTGGTCATGACTTTTACAAAGAACTTTCCAGACGCAACAGCTGCTTCTTTCAATTCTTTTAAGAAGGGAATTGTTGTCCACTCTTTTGCGTCATCTGCCAAGTTGAACCGGTATTTGATGGACTCATAACGTTCCATAAATGCGCGGATATAGGCAAATCGAGATCTCACACTTGCAGCATAGGCAGCATCCGAGAATTTAGAAAAGTTTTCGCGACCATTTCTGAAGTTTCTGTACGAGTACATGTCGTCATATGACTTTTCTAAAAAATTCATGATTTCAACAACATTGGTACCCTGGTCAAAGCGCTTACAGTTCGGATTTACTTCTACGTGTTCATCGGAACAGTATTGGTAGTCTTTAAACTCAAGCGCTTGCTTGGCTTTCAAATCAGCAGCCGTTCCTGAAATTTTTACGAATTTACCAGTCGTGGTTTCAATTTCACGCTTATAACCAAAACGCAAAGCTGCAATGTCGTACTTACCAAGTGTCGGCAAAAGATTGAGTTCACTATACCCATAGTCCATCACAGAGCTGTATGGAACTTTGTGGTGAACATCCATGGCAGCCAATTCTTCGGTCGTATAGAAATTTTCTTTATCTTCAGAGCCACCAAAGTTATGGCGCAATCCCAGATTGTGTCCGAGCTCATGCACAAGAGTTGGAATCCAAATCTCAGGAGCGATTTTGGCGATGACTTTAGACTTTTCTGACTCAGAAAGATCGTTCCAGAGCTTCAAGTCTTGACCCAATTCACCTTGAAGACCCGTTTTTATGGCTTCGGCAAAGGGGAATAACTCAGAAGGGTAATTGCAATGTTTCGACATAGCAGCCAACGTATCTTTAACAGAGCTGGATTTATCAGACTGTAAAGTCAGACGTTCAAAATCACCCTTGGTCAGTTTTTTCAAATCAACAGCCGCAAACTTTTGGATTTGGATATCTGCACGATCTGTTTTCTTAGCTTGTCCGATGGGTTGCGCTACCTTACTGCGGGACTTCATACTGGACTTCATCATGCGAGCCAGCATAGAAGATTCAACTTTGAAGTGAGAACGACTTTTTTCCAAAGACTCCTCAGCTTCTGCAGTTTCATTAGCAAAGCTTAACTTTTGCGCTTTCCCGGCGGCTCGATCGCGGCGTAGTTCCATAACGACTTCGTCATAAGTTCTTTTGACACCTTGTAAAAGGTTACCATAGTACATACCAACGCGAGCACTCATGATCTCGCCCGTCAACGGATTAGCAACAGAAGGGCCATAGCCCAACGGACCGCCAGCAACGGGATCTTCAACTAAGACGACCATGCTATTGCGAATGTCACCAGGTGATTTACCTGCGGGATCTTTTAGGTTTAACTGCAAGTCTACACCAGCAGATTTCAAGCCCTTATTCACTCTGTTAAATGCAATCTGAGTCGCTTCTTTTATAGAAGCAAATTCCGGCTTATTAAAGTTATCAGTCAGGTAATAATCAATAGTTTTTCTAGCTGGGTTCCAACGGTTCATCAGTTGGATTTTATTTTTTTCTAGGCGATTGTAAGCCACGTCGTATTTGCGTTCGTCTGTGGTGAAAAACCCAAAAAGACCTTCATCCTTTACAGGGTAATTCAAACCCTTGTATCCCGCAGAAGCCATTTTGCTTAGCTTCACAAACGAATAATGATAAATGATCTGACTTGTTAAGTCGCCAAGGCCCGTGATCTGAACTCCTTTTTCACCAAGACAGCTCATGTCGCCTTTAAATACTTTTTCAACTTGAATATTGATCGCCTCGTCGTTCATCTCGTAACCTAAAAAGCGGGACGACTGTTCAGCAAAGCAAGATGTTCCGAAAACCTGATCCATCTCGATAGGCAAAAGGCTGGGGCCGACAATTTTGAGTCCGTCAAAATTCGGTTGGAATTGTTTTTTCTTCTGCCAAGGGATCTCGTTATTTTCTTCTTCCCTATTTGTGCATTTTCTATAGCTGTCTTGAGCACAACGGTACTCGACATGTTTGCCGGGAATTTCAAAAACTACTTTTTCGTTTGTTTCATTATCTTTTAGGCGGTCTTCCGTATCGATTTGCACCGCTTGAAGAGACTTCTCTGTATAACGAAATTTGACAATTTTTTCCTGACCCTGCCAGTAAGGCATGGCACCTGAGGCGTCCGAATCGTCGTGGTTCGTCTTATCAGACGAAGCGACCATAACATAGGCCTCACTCGTATCGAGTTTGTTTTCAACCTTCTCCTTATATTCGTACTTATAAGGGACTTCCTTGGTACATGAAATGCTCATGCCCGAGATAACGACGGCGGTGATGCCCATCAAAGTCAGTTTCATTTTAGATCGTTGCATACGAGGGTCTCCTTGCTTTCAAAAAGAACTCTTACAAAGTGTAACTAATACCAATTTTAATAACCGACGAATTATCGTCGTAGAACTGGATGTTGGAATCCGTTCCATTAGGTTTCAAGGCATTGCCTTCGTTGGAAGTTCCAACGTAGCTTGACCAATCTTTTGCAAAGTCCCAAGAGATGTCGGCACCAAAGACAAATTTAGTGCGCGTGTCCTCTGCATAAGTCCAACCGTAAGTGTAGCCAAAATTCGTATTCAGACTGAAGTCCTTCGCAAAGGGGAGAGTTGCATTCACGGAGTTTCCGATAGTCTGCGCAACGTTTGCAGATCCTGAGGCCGACAAATTGTACTCATGAAAGTTGCGGGTAAAGTTCAAAACATATCCAACAGAGCTGCCCCAAATAAGTTCGGTTCTCTTAAGGCCAGTTGAGGCCCGCAAAGCACCTTGGTAAGAAGTCGTGTCTTGCAACTCACGGTCTGTTGGCAACGTACCGCGAAGGCCATTGGTCCAACTCAAATTTGGTCTTAGTTCTGTTTTATAAGAAAGAGAAATTAAGGTATTCGTAAATCCAGATTTTTGCTCTCCGGTTTGATCCTGAAATACCGCAATATTTGCAGATGCCTTGATGCGTTTTGTGATGTTGTAGCTGGGAGTGACTTCTAAAGAAGTCGAAGCATTTCGCTCATAGGCATCTTCTTTGTGTAGCGAACTTGAAGACTCTAGATTAAGGGGAAGACTCCAGTTTTTGCTGGGATTTTTCGCAGTCATAACTGAGCTATTTGTATTACTGAGTCCATTAACTTGAGCAACTTTTAATGTGTTCTTGCCGCTGGATCTGGCAAGCAAGGGCGCAGCAGCTTGGGCAGAAATACCAGCAAGAAAAACCGTCGCCATAAGGCAAAAGTGAAGTGTTTTTCTTAAGTGTTGGATCTGGCTGTCTTTCATTCCAAACTCTTTCTAAGGACGACATCGCCCGGGAACTGATTTCCGCAGGGAGGGACCTTCAACCATAGGAGTGCAAGGCCATTGCCAGGTTTTTATGGTTCATTGCAGCTCAGGTGGATTTGAGACTCAAAAAGAGACAAAGTGACGGCCAAGGGCAGGGGGTGTCTAAGTAGTTGGCAGGGGTTGGCCTCTTTCTGGAAAAAGTGGGCCCCCTATGCGTGAGGATCTTTAGTCTAAACACAGCTGCTCCCGGTTATTGAGCGAGTCTGTCCATCCTTCTATGAAGAAGTCGGTCAAGCAGATAATGCAGTGCCTTTGCAGGCGCTATTATCGCTTGCCGCTAGGTGTCCTTTATTTCGGGTACGGCTATTAATCCCTTACTTTTGTCCTTCTTTATCAGCTGATGCGTTTTCTAATCCGTCTATTTGAGCTCTCTCCAGCCGGAACTGGGGGCAATGATAAATTTAAGAAAACGAGGAGTGGCTAACCGTGGAAATGAGCTCTCTCTTTCCGAAGAAAGGGGCTATGGATGGACTTGTGCTCTATCTCCTCTCTTGCTGGACTTTTCAGGGTTCAGCAAGATATCAACCTGCCAATTCTTTTTTCACTAAATCATTTTCATCTAATGGTTTCCCACTTTTCATCACTCCTAAGGTTAGTGTCGCGATCCTGCGTGCAAGTGCATGCCTTGCTTGAAACTCAGGAAAGTTTTTTTCTTTTATCAAATGGTCATAATAGTTTTTTAGCGGACCATCGTCGACTCGAGAACAAACAAGAGCCGCTGTCTTAAATACTGTCTTCATAATACGACAGTAGCGTGGGCTGCGCCTGCCATAGCTACGACCGCCGCTTATCAATTCATGCTTTTGCAAACCACAGTATCGCCAAAAAGCTGAAGCATGAGTAAATCGACTCGGATCAACGATGGTCGCTGCGATCTTGACGGCGTTAATGGGACCAATTCCTGGAATACTTTGGATATTGGCGATCATTGGATTTTCTTTTTTCAAACGACGGTACTCAGCCTCGTACTTCAGACGAAGAAGCTCATGATTTTCAATCATGCTTTCTAATCCAGATAAAACAAAGACCTCTTCCTTTTTCTCAAATTCTGATCCAATTCTTTTGCCTGCGGCGCGATACAGCGCTGCTTTTCTATTTTTAAGCTGAATTGTCGACATAATCAGGTCGTCATATGCACTGACGATTTTTCTTATATTTATAAACTCATCCGTACAGTGAAAAACGGGCTTCAACATGTCAGCTCTTAAAAGCTTTAAGAGTTTTCGTGCGTCTGTTTTGTCAGTTTTAGGCCCAGATTTTAAAAGATGATTCGTGTAAGGCTCGCAGACAATAATTTCGTCAACATGGTCAATTAGCTCCGTATACAGCCATTGAGCAGGACTTGATTCCTCAAATGTAAGGATTTTAGTTCCTTTCATTTGATCAATATAAGCCCTTAAAGCCTTTATATTTGAGGCAACATCTATCGTTGATATTTCATTTGAATGTTTTGTCATATGTGCCACGGCCATGTTGCGTTGAGCCCAATCTAGCGCTATAAAATTGTCGAATTTCATTTGTGGTGTCTCCTTTAGAGTCCATTTTTTTAATCTCTTAATACGAGATTAATTGACCATTGGGGACACCACTTCTTCAATTTACCGTGGAAGCCTTCCTGATGCCCATCCATGGGCATCAGGCCTAGGTGCCTTTAGCTCTAGCTATACTCGAAAATTTATTCTTTCCCCGCCACGATGTCCAATGCCGTTCGGTTAAGGGGTCCTTCTTCTTGTTACCTTGCTGTGAACAGGAAATTTGCTGAGTTTTCTTTTCACGACCCTGTTGTAGCTGCGGGTATACCGAGTCCGTCGCTCTAG
>JBBKWD010000122.1:0-21426 GCA_037968775.1 Bdellovibrio sp. | reverse complement strand
GACTTAGATGAAGCCTTTTTTTCCGGCTTCGCTGAAGATTTTGCTTTAGATTTCACTGTAGATTTCGCAGCAGATTTTACAGCCTTCATAGGGCTCGTTTTTTTTGCAGCCTGTGTTGACGATTTGGCGGCTGATTTGCTTGCGGACTTTGTCGTCCCTTTTGCAGTCTCTTTTTTAGCGGTCTTTTTCGACATTGAGCTCTCCGTCTAATCCTAGTTTTGCGCCTCTATCTAAGCGAAAAGAGACCTTTTTGTCGCCCCAAAAAGCATTGCCGCTGCGCATAAAAAAGCCCAGAGTTTCCTCCAGGCTCCTAACAACAACACTCGCTCCTAAGACTACTTCGTACTGGCCTGCTTCGGCACTGTCAGACTCTTGCCGTCTTCCAGTTGAATCAAATCAAGAAGGACTTGTTCGGCTTCCTGGATATCAGGACGCTGAAGGTACTCTTCATTCTTTTTCGCCTTGCTTGCAGTCTTCTTCGCCTTATCTTTTTTATCTTTTTCATTTTTATCTTTAAGCACTTCGCTCACGCGAATGACTTTTCCACGTTCTTTAGCCTTGGCCAGCTCGTCGACGATTTTTTTAAAGTCATCACTTTTGCTGACACGGTCTTCAGAACGCTCTTTCAAAACTTTTACCCAATCAGATTTGATTTCTTTCCAAGTTCCAGGTCCTTCTTTGACGAAGGCCTCTTGAGAAACAAAGTTTTCAATCGTTTTTGGAGGCAAAGAATAGTCCATGTATTTCTCGCCGATTTCGTCAGTACTAAATGGACCTGGCAACACTATATCCGCATCCACACCGCGATGTTGAGTGGATTTTCCACCAGGGACGAAGAACATTCCCACAGTGACTTTGATCGCCCCTAGATTGTTTGGAATTGGTAACACAGACTGAACACTGCCTTTACCATAGGTGTGATCGCCACCGACCACCACGGCGCGTTTATAATCCTGCAAAGTTCCGGATACGATTTCAGAAGCCGATGCTGAAATACGGCTGGTCAAGACAACCAAAGGACCAGACCAATCAACTGTACCATCCGTATCACGAAGGGCTGCTTCTGCACGGCCTTCGTTTTTGGAGGATTGCTTAACTACGTTGCCTGTTTGAAAAAACAAACCCGCAATTTTCACTGCGTCTTCTAAAGACCCACCACCGTTACTTGAAAGATCCAGAACCAAACCATCGACTTTTTTATCAACTGCTTGTTTAACTAGTTTTTTCATATCCGCTGCTGATGAACGTCCTCCGCGGCGAGAATCCGCATAAAAAGAAGGGAAGTTGATGACACCAATTTTTTTCTTTACGCCATTTACTTCTTTATCTTGATAAAGAATCGACGCAGCCTCGTCCTCAAGATTTACTTTTTCACGAGTCAAAGACACATCGAAACGTTTTTTGCCTTCACCTGATTTACGCAGGATGGTCAAACGAACCTTGGTTCCCTTGTTCCCACGAATCTTTTTAACAACCTCTTTTAGGTCCATGTCGATCACGTTTTCCATCGGGCCTTGGTTCTGCCCAACAGCGACAATTTTATCTTGTGGCTCGATAAGGCCGGACTTCGCAGCTGCGCCACCTGGCACCAATTGTTCCACGACTGTGAATCCATCTTGAGATGAAAGCGTCGCTCCGATACCTTCTAATGAAAGACGCATCTGGATCTCAAAATCCTCCAAGACATCTTTAGAGAAAAAGCTAGAGTGAGGATCTAAGGCGCGGGCAAATGAATCTAGGTAGCCTGAAAACAAATCATCCTGTGTCGTATCTTGAGTGCGCTTAGCCGCGCGCTCATAGTTTTTCGCGACGTTCTTTTTCGCTTCATCAATTTTCATGTCTGTTGCCAGATAGTTACCAATCTGGAATTGGATGTATTTTTTCAGGTACTCATTAGCTTCCGCAGAGTCTTTTGGCCAAGATTTTTTATCCGGATCGAAAGAAAACTCTGTCGTCGGATCAAACTTAAAACCCTTGCCCAAATATTCTTTTGCAAAAGTCGCGCGATCAGATACACGCTTGATAGCAAGATCTTGAACCTGCGTTAAGAACTCGCAATCGCGGCCTTTTGTCTTTTCAAAAACATTGCTCAATATTTTTTTAACTTGATCAACATCCGCTTGGGTCAGATAGATTTTTGAAGGGTCGATTCTTTTAATATATTGATCGATTACACGCGTTTGTAATTCAGAATCTCTATTTGAATATTTCACATGATTTGCTAGGAAGCCCTGTTCGATAACCGTCAGATAACGGCACTCAAGCCCCTCTTTCAACTGCGCTGAAGCCACTGCCGAAACAACAAGTGTTCCGACAAATACAAATCCTTTTAAACCCTTAACAAATGAACTCATGACGGTCCTTCCGTGACTCCTGGAGGAGTTTCCTAATTTCACTAGATTAGCAAAGTTCCAGGAGAGAGCATTCATTTTATGGCTTGTGATACAAATTTAGGACTTATAAGAACTTTTAAGACTTTTGTCGACTCGACTCAAAGAGCGACAATTGAGAGACTCCCTCTCGTCTTTCGCTCTGAAGTCCGTTTTCCTTGATCTCATGCTTAATAAAATTGCCGTGTTGAGTCTCAATCATGAAAAATGACATCTCAGGGTACCTCGCCTTAAGTCGAGTCATCTCTTCCACAATCAGCTCAATATTCTTCGGATCGTCATCAGACATACCAAATCTATGATGCGGACTGTAACCGTAGGTCTCAATCGCCTTTTCGACACTGCGACGAATCGCACGTTGTTTGAGCTCTGCAGTACCCTCTTTAAAATCCGAGTCACCCAGAGCTGACCGAATGACTTTGTTGCTGACGGGAAAAATGCTGAGATAATTTGGCTCAAGCGGTAACATTCGTTTCTGCACAAAAACGCGAATTCCGTCTTTAATCGTATCCGGATGATGACCTCGAGCAGTGATCACTGAAACGGGGCGCTGATTGAAGGCCGCGTGATAAAAGCATTCCCAAGACGGGCCCTTCCATTGAAAGTCAGGGAAGCCCAAGGCTTCTGCGACATCTTGAACGAAAACTTGTTTTTTACCATGAACTTTTTCTAGCTCTTCAATTTGCAAATCACGAAAGTTTCGAAATGTTCCGGTGAGATCACAAAAATCTAAATTATAATCAGCATATATTCCCGATTTACCAATGAACTGCTGATGCTCCGCAAAATCACCACTCGAAATTAGAACTTCAGAACGACTGTTTTTGTGGAACAAAACTAGCGGGGTCGTAAGAAAGGCGATGTTGTCATCAAAATCGAAAAAGTAAAAGCTCCGCCCACCGAGATGGTAATTTCGATCTCGCTCGGGTGTTCTTGATATTCCTAATTCTAATTGCCCCTTTGGGGTCTCTGAACTCATGACAAATTACCTCTTACAGATAAGGGGCAATGTAACAGAAAGCGGCCCCTTCAAAAAGGGGCCTGTAGATATTACTTTTTCGCCTTACGAGTGATCACTTTTTTGACAGTTGAGGCCTTCACAATTTCAGGAAAGCCCTCTGCTTTCTTCGCAGCTTTTTTAGGCCCCGCTGGTTTCGCAGACTTGGCTTTTTTCGCCCCGCCCTTCGCAGCAGCTTTAGGCGCCGCTTTTTTCGTGACACCTTTTTCGGTCAACAGGGCAATGGCCTGCTCTTCGGTCACAGCTTCTGGGGTCACCCCTTCAGGCAAAGAAACGTTCACTTTTCCGCACTTAATATAAGCGCCGTAAGGACCGTTCAAGACCTGCATCGGATCGCCACTGATCGGGTGATTTCCAAACTCTTTTAACGGCGCAGCCTTGCCACGACCTTTTTTCGGTTGGCTTAACATCTCCACAGCGCGCTCAAAGGTAATCGTGAAAAGGCTTTCCGCTTTGGGAATCGAACGATAATCACCATCATGAACAACGAAAGGACCAAAACGACCCAGGCCAGCTTTGATATCTTTTCCCGTCCCTGGATGAGCTCCTAAAAGTTTTGGCAAAGCTAAAAGTTCTAGGGCCATACTCAAATCCACTTGCTCAGGCTGAGTTCCAGGAGGCAAAGAGGCACGCTTAGGCTTGTCATCCTCAGGGCTCACGTCGCCCAACTGAACATAGGGTCCATATCGACCATTAAGAACATAAATTGGCAAACCTGATTTAGGATCTTTTCCTAAAGCGTCGGCACCGTTGATTTTTTGATCAATTAATTTCTCTGCAATTTCCGGAGTAATATCGGCTGGTGACTCACTCTCAGGAAGAGAAGCACTCACACTCTCCCCGTCTCTTTCAGAGGTCAAGTAAGCCCCGTAGCGACCGACGTGGAAAGTGTACTTTTCCATTCCCTCAAGGTTAATCGTACGAGCTTCATCAGGATTGATTTGCTCTGCCTGATCGTCGACTTTAGCTTTTAGCCCTTTAGGTCCTTTATAAATGGAACCTAAATACTTTTCCCAATCCAACTCACCTTCGGCGATATGATCCAGACTCTGCTCCATACCTGAAGTAAAACCAAGATCGACGAAGTCTGGTAAATGTCGGCTTAGAAGCTTTGACACAATCATCGCCGTAAATGTTGGAACAAGTGCTGTGCCATTTTTACGAACATACCCACGATCAATGATAGTTCCAATTACAGACGCATATGTAGACGGACGGCCGATGCCTTCTTTCTCCATCGTTTGCACAAGGCTGGCCTCGGTAAATCGCGCTGGTGGCTTTGTTTCATGCGACGTCGGATCTAAATCGATGCATTTTACGACTTCGCTGACTTTCAGAGCTGGCAAACGAACTTCTCTCTCTGCCAGGTCTGCTTCTGGATCATCACTGCCTTCAACATAGGCGCGCAAGAATCCCGGAAACTCAATGGTCATACCAGAGGCCGAGAACAAAGCATCACCGACTTGAATTTTTGCACTGACTTGCTTTTGACGAGCATCCACCATTTGCGAGGCAATTGTTCGCTTCCAAATCAGATCATAAAGTTTAAATTGTGGGCCCGTTAATCCCGTCTCGTCTGGATCAACGAACTGCGTTCCCGCCGGGCGAATCGCTTCGTGGGCCTCTTGAGCACCCTTTACTTTTTTAGCCGCATAAGTGCGCGGCGCCGGCGGTAAATATTCTTTACCGTACTTTGTGCCGATGCCATCTCTGGAAGCAGTGATCGCCTCTGTTGATAAGAAGGTCGAATCCGTACGCATATAGGTAATGAAACCTTGCTCGTACAATTTTTGTGCGACCTGCATCGTTTCACGCGAGCTTAAACCTAATTTTCTATTGGCTTCCTGTTGCAAGGTCGAAGTAATGAAAGGTGCTGCTGGCTTACGCGTGGTGGGTTTTTCTTCCACTTCGCTGACTTTCCAATTTCCGGATTTCAAATCTGCTGCCAATTTGACAGCGACTTTTTCATCCAACACCAAAACATCTTTGCCCGCAGTCAACTGCCCCGTCAGGCCATCAAAGTCTTTACCCGTCGCAATTCTTTGATTTTTATATTGCTGCAATCGAGACTCAAAGTTCACGCCGTCCTTAGACAAGCCGGCAAGAACTCCCCAATAAGAAGACTTTTTAAAACGAATTCGATCGAGTTCTTTTTCAGCAATCAATCGCACGGCAACGGATTGTACGCGACCGGCTGAAAGACCATAAGCAATTTTCTTCCACAACAAAGGTGAAATGGTGTAACCCACCAAACGATCCAAAATCCGGCGTGCCTCTTGTGCCCGTACAAGATTCAAATCAATTTCACGAGTGTCCTTGAGGGCCTTTTGAATCGCATCTTTAGTGATCTCATGGAACACCATGCGCTTGGTCGGCACACGGGGTTTGAGGATCTCCATCAAATGCCAGCTAATAGCTTCCCCTTCTCTATCTTCGTCCGTCGCAAGGTAGAGCTCTGAGGCTTCACTGAGTTTGTCTTTGAGATTCTTAACGATTTTAATTTTATCTTTAGGAATGCAATACAAAGGCTCAAAGCCTGCATCGACATTCACACCCAGCTGGGCCCATTTTTCTTTTTTTACTTTTTCCGGAATGTCTTTTGCTGATTGAGGCAAATCGCGAACATGCCCCATGCAAGACTCCACGATATAGTCTTTGCCCAGAAACTTGCGAATGGTTTTTGCTTTCGTCGGGGACTCGACGATGACCAGCTTAATCCCGCTAGAAGTTGCGTCCGCTTTTTTTGCCATATTCCAACCGTCCTTACGCCTTCGCGCCTTCACCTAGACTTTCGGGCACGTCGCTCAACCTTCCGGCCGATCTTGTCACGTGCCTTCTTAAGCAAGGCGACCTGGACCACAGGAGGCCCAGCTATATATATAGACAAAAAGATGAAGCCGAATGCCAAAAGGCGCAAGTCTAATTTTTTGACCGTACGTATCATCACAGACTTTAGGAAAAGGATTCGCTATACTCTTAGGCACACTATGAAACACATTTCTGAATTTAAACAGCCTCTCAAATTTTTGCTAACGGACATCGACGACACGCTGACCGACGAGGGCCAGTTGGGCGCGCAAGCCTATGAAGCCCTTTGGAATTTACATAACTCAGGTGTTCATGTTGTTCCCATCACCGGACGTCCTGCGGGGTGGTGTGAAATGATCGCACGCATGTGGCCCGTCAGCGGCGTGGTCGGTGAAAACGGTGGCTTTTATTTTCGCTATCATGACAAAAAAATGCAGCGTCATTTCTTTTTTGACCAGCAAACCCAGACCTCAAATCGGCTGAAGCTCAACAACCTAGAAAAGGAAATTCTCGAAAAAGTCCCCGGAAGTGATCTGGCCAGCGATCAATTTTGTCGCCTCATGGACTTAGCCATCGACTTTTGTGAAGACGTCCCAGCCCTTCCTTCTTCGGAAGTTCAAAAGATTGTCGACATCTTTAAGGCCCATGGTGCTCAAGCCAAAGTCAGCTCCATTCACGTCAATGGCTGGTTCGGGGATTACGACAAGCTCACCATGTCCCTCAAGTTTTTGGAAAAGGAATTTGGTGTAAGTGCACAAGAGGCAAAAAAGGTTTGCGCCTTCAGCGGTGATTCGCCCAATGACGAACCGATGTTCGGATATTTTCCGCACAGCTTTGCCGTTGCCAATATTCAAAACTTTATTGACCAGATTCAACACAAGCCCACCTATGTTGCCAGCAAACGCGGCGGCTTGGGTTTTACTGAAATAGCCCAGCAAATTTTAAGCGCGCTTACAAAGTAAGCGCTAACTTCTTCGGCCACGCCCCACGAACAGCTTGCCAGAACTTCACTGAAGCCGTTTAATGTCCTCATATGAAAAACATTAAATCTCTTCTTATTGCAGCGGCTCTTATTCTTCCAACTCTAGCGATGGCGCAAGCCCGCATCACGGATGGTAAAGATCATCTCACTCTTTCCGGAAAAACAATTGTTGTGCACCTGGAAAAAGGTTTCCATTTTGTGATGGCGTCGCCTGCGGGACTTTATATGGATGGAGAAGTCGGTTCGGCTGAGCCTGTTAAAAAAACCGAAGATAAAATTGTCTTTGATGTTTCAAAAGTTAAAAATCGCCCGTTCACCGTCAGCTATTATGTGTGTGATGACAAGAAAACGGTTTGTGAGTCTCATGAGTCGCATTTGAAGGTTGATAAAAATAAGCTTGTGACTTTGCCGAACAATAAAGAAGAAATGGTCACGCCGGAGTAGGCAAATCACGGGTTCGGATTAAAACAGCTGTCAGAATATTTTAAGTGACTGTGGACATCCCTGGGCGGCCTTTCTGTTACCCATATGTTTTAGTGACAAAACTCCGTTGTCGACTTGCTTAGAGTCAAAATGAACTCAATTGGCTCCAACGGAAACCTCGAGAGCAACTGCCTACTCGAAACTTTCTATTGAGATGATCTGTAGACTAAATACATCAATGATAAACTTTAATCTCTTCTTTTTATCTTGGCTTTCTTGCAGAAAAAGTTTTACCTCGGCGGCATTTTGAACCTTGGGAAAGATGTAGAATGCAGGATGCTTGCCGATTATGATTTCGTATCGGCTCTCATTTTCTAAAAAATGGGTCACCGGATCAACCATATCATCCAAGGTGGAAGTAGGACTTTTTTTAAAACCTATGAATGACTTTGCCTCAGAAAGCATAGAGAAGAACTGAAATCCCATTAGGATTGCCAACATTAAAATTGCTCTGCTCACTATTGCACTCCCTGCGATTTGAAAAGCCTTTTCACTTTATTTAACAACGAATTTTCTGGGCGAAGATTCACTTCATATCTTCTGTAACGTTCAAATGCAATTTCCATCTTTCGCAAGTCAGCTGATTGCCAGGAATACTTTTTTGTCTTTTCAATTGTTCTTGGCCAGTATTGGAATCTTTCGCCAAAGTAGACCTTGTCGATCCGTGGAGAGAGCCATCCAGGCGTTTTCATTATGTTTAGCCACTCTTCTAATGGCACTGGTGTTTTGAATAAGGAAGGATCAAATACCATCAGTACGGCCTTTCCATCATTGCCTTTAACGAACGCCGTGGGGGCGACATGGTAGTTCAACGTAAATTTTCCAATTCTAGGATTTGGTGATATTACACGGAGTCTTCCGTGAGCCCATACCTTACCCAGAATGATTTTCTCGTCTTCGGCGATACGTGCCATTGCCGTCGCTCGCGCAAAACAACCGTCGACTGGATATCCAAATGGAATTTCATGATGGCTCACAAACTCATCAAAGAGACGTTGCGCCCGTTTGCTGGAGAGCACCGTCATCTCAACATGCCGGCCTTTTTCAAATCCATCAGGCATCGACATCGTCGCCGCAAGAACAAACTGGATTGTAAGGAGAAATTTTGCTATCACCACAAAGGCTATATCGGCTCGTTTTTGATGAATCTCAATGGACTATCGTCGGGGTGAATGGATCGCATACGATCAGCAACTGCGCTCATCGGCGAAGAATAGCCGTCGAGCCCCTTGAAACCCTAAGCTCCTGCAAAACTCAGCTGCTTAATCAGCACATCCGGGGTCCGAATAGAACTCCCCGCTTTACTGTACTCGTTCCCCAAATCTTCAATGTCACGCAAAAGATCAAAAATATTCCCCGACATCACGAACTGATCAACAGGCCCCTGCTTGACGCCTTTTTCATAAAGAAAGCCCTCTGCTGGCATTGAAAAGTCACCCGTAGATTCCTTAAAGCCCGCGTGCAAAGCGCCATTGAACTTGCGTAAGAAAACAACCTTATCATGACGCTTCAAAAGCTCTTCACGAGAATAACTCCCCTTACTCATAATCAAATTCGTCGCCGAGATATTCATGGTCGACGATGGGCCTCGTGCCGCATGGGCCGTGTGTGGCAGGTTCATTTTCCGCGCGTACTCAAGATTCGTAAGGTAGTTTTTAAGAATACCTTTTTCAATTAAGACGGTCTTTTGTGACGGCGCCCCTTCGCTGTCAAAGGGACGAGTGCCAGTCCCCTCTGAATCAAAGGGGTCATCGATGAGTTCAAACTTTTCGCTGGCGATTTTTTGATTTAATTTTCCATTTAACAACGACTTTTGCTCGTGGACTTCTTTAGCTGAAAAGTATCCTTCGATCATAGAAATCATTGTCGAAAAAATTTCTTTATCAATCACAACGGCATAGTTCCCAGTCTTTAACTGTTGCGCCCCAAGGCCCGCCACTGCATTTTTGACACTTTCTTCTGCCACCTTGCGCGCATCAATATCGGCAAACTTTCTGGTAAAGAAACTGTCGTAATCGCTTTTTGTACCCGACTCATCTTTGGCCACCGGATATGAATATCCAGAATAATAATTCTGCTTAAACTCTTTATCTAAACCTTCAGAATTTAGAACCCGACTAAAACTAAGACTTTCGTTAAAGCTGCAATAAGGTACTGCTTGGATACGAGCATCCACATCAAAGCAGGCGCTTTCCAAAGTTTCTGCCACCTTTAACTTTTTTTCCATTGGAATATCTTCGGGACAATACAAGTGCCCCATATCCGCCACAGGATCGGCCTTCGCCGCAGTAGGCTTCACCATTTCTAGTTTTTCCTTGGAAGAAGTTCCCAATGTCTTGGCATTATTCAGTGCCTCCCCATAGGTGCGCAAGAAAGATTCCAACGAAAAGTTTTCGGTATAGGCATAGCCTTGGCTCGCCCCCAAAATAACCCGGAACCCCGCCATCTGAGATTGGGTAGACTCAAATTTTTCTAGTTTCTTTTTTTGAAACTCGAGTTTTAAATTTTCACCACCTGAAATCAAAAGCTCAACTTGCGCATTTTCTTTTTGAGCCTGGCTGACAACTTTTTCAAAGTTTTCTTTGATAGCATCCATTATTTTGCTCTCCCGCCAACCATGAGGCTGGAAACTAAGATTTGTGGCTGTCCGACAGCAGCAGGAATCGTTCCGCTGACAGAACCGCACATTCCTGGCGCCATAGCCAATTGATCTGAAACTTTGACGATCTTTCCTAAAGTTTCGATTCCTCGACCGATTAAACAAGCGCCCTTCACGGCCTCTTCGATGCGGCCCTTACGAATGATATAACCTTCGCGCACTTGGAAGTTATAGTCCCCAGTACTTGGGTTGACCGACCCGCCACCCATTTTTTTGGCGTAAAGGCCGTCATCTAAATCGCGAACCATGTCTTCAAATTTATCTTTGCCCGCATCAATAAAAGTATTTCGCATGCGTGATGCCGGCGCCAACTTATAAGACTGACGACGTCCACTGCCTGTTGGCTCAAAACCGGTTTGGCGCGAACCCATTTCATCAACGATATAAGATTTCAAAATGCCTTTTTCAATCAAGGTCGTTCTTTTGGTCTCTCGTCCCTCATCATCAATATTGAGAGATCCCCAACCATTGCCAATCGTTCCGTCGTCTATTGCAGTGACACACTCCGGAGCAATACGTTCTCCGAGTTTGCCATTAAAAACGGACGCGCCCTTGGCAACAGAAGTTGTCTCTAAGCCATGACCACAGGCTTCGTGAAAAATCACACCACCGAAAGAGTTGTCAATTATGACAGGCATGTCGCCTGCCGGAGCATAGGCCGCCTTCGTCAAACGATTGGCACCGTCGACGCAAGCTTCAGCCATCGTTTTCAAACTCACTTGATCAAATAATTCCGAAGTACCCATGTGCCCGGCATTTTCAGAGAAGCTCTCTTTCATGCCTTGGTCTTCAACGTAGGTTTCCACAGTCATGCGGGCATAGGCTCGCTCGTCGTACTTGTGAACGCCTAAAGAATTCGCAATTTGAATTTTCTGAAATTTTTCATTCAAACCAGCTTCGACCTGAGTCACCAAGTTACTGCGGGCACGTGAATACTGATCCAAAGAGTTCAACCATTTGAACTTTCGCTCTCGGTCCATCTCCCAAGGTTTTTGTCCGAAGGTGTGCAAACTATCAAAGGGCACATAAGCCAACTCTTTCGCCTGGTATTTTGCACCACCGATGCCACGACTTTGTGCGGCCCGCAAGGCCGCCTTCACGAGGCCCGCCTCAGATAAATCATTGGTCGTCACATAGACAACCTCATGACCAAAGAAAAGTCGAATGCCTGCGGCCATACAGCGTGCCCACGACGGCTTTGTCGGGACTCGCATTTAAAACGGAAAGCATGCTTGAATAAGTGTCTTCGACAAAAATATCGGCAAAGTCAGCGCCGGTAGAAAGAGCCGCATCAAGGGCTTTTGAGAGAATTTCTTGAGATAGAATCATAGAGCCTCCAGAAGGTTTAGGATAGCCCATCGAAGGCGAGGGGAAAAGGAGAACTGCCTATTTTCGAGGAGGTAATTGATTATTTGAGGGGAAAGTTGTTCGTGCACCCAAGTATATGGCGGCTTTGCTGGACTTTTCACTGGGCTGCTGAGGCCAGGAAACTCGGTTTTACTGGAGATCAGCTCAACTACTCAAAACTCACCAAGTGCATGACGGAAGTTAAATTGCACCGTTTTGGTGTAAAGCGATTTTTAGGTCTTTTGCATCCAAAGTTCCAGTTTAGATCAGACCTCACTAGGTCGCAAAATTTTCGACAGAAGCAGATTCGGCATTTAAGAATCCGCCAACGACAAAAGACTATTTAGAATTCATTATCTTATTCAAATACACCTTTGCGGGAGTCTCCGGAACTTCAATTCGCTCCCCAGTTTCTGGGTTACCATCCAACACAACCGTCGCGGTCGATTGCTCAACCTTAAATTCAAGATAAATAGGCATCGATTCATTCCAGCCAGAACCACTGTCCTCTTTATTGATAATTATCAAATAATATTTCTCCACGTTGCGCCAGTCACTACTACATTTGCGTCCTTGCTTTTCAAATACGTCGCATTCAGGGCGACCATAGTCGTCAGCGCGGCCTTCGGCGTACTCACCCGCTTTTATAATCTTTAAACCTGTATAGTTTACTTTCTCGCGAACGGGATTTTCAATGGCCAGCAATTTGGTGAGCTTGCTATTCTTTGACTTAGCCAGTCGAGAAAATTCAGCCAGAACCAACCAAGTTGTGAGATCTTCCCCGTGGCCAAGACCTTCGGAGAAAGTAGAAATTTTAGCTAAGAGTTTGCTGCTCTCTTGATATTTTTGATCCTTTATTTCTGCAACGCCATAAGCTTCATGCAGTAACAATCCCATCATGCGAGAGTCGAATTCGTAATCTTTTTGATACTTACAAACTTTACGATCCACAATGACGAGATGTTCTTTCGGAATATTTAGGGCCTCCACGGGGTGTCCATTAAAATTCAAATCTTCTCCCATTTGAATTTCAATACCTTCCAGTGCGGACAACACCTCATCGTTTTTACCCATATCAGAATTAAACAGCAGTCCCATTTTAAAACCTGTTACCAAGCGGATATAGTTACCAACAATCCTTTGAAAGCAACTGTCACCACCGCCCGTTGAGCCTGGTCCAAGGGATTTTAGAAGAGGCCCAATATCTCTCTGTTTTTCGAGACGGAACTTCAACTTATTCAAGCTCGCACTATCGAGCTTAAGTTCTTTTAACAGAAGTTTGTCTTTTTGATAAACAACCGTCGAATTGTTAGGCACCTGCTTAGCTTTCTGAGGCTCAGCTAAGCTAAAAGAGCCTAATAACGTGAATAAAGCTATTACCATCAAAGACTTGCCCATCAGTTGCCTCCGAAGAACTACTATTCAAGTCCTGTACCATTGGGAATTTACAGACCAACTGAGCTCATTCTATTTATTCATACATCTGATTTGTGCTTTTAAAGCACCGTACTTCGCTTCCAAAGAGCACTCAAAAACCACCGTCTTCATTGATTCGATTCGTCCGCCGTAGGAAACATTCCTTGCTGGGACATGCACGTCGATGCTCCATTCCTCATAACCACCTTCAACACTCCCGCCGTTTTCATCACCTTCAAAACTGCCTTGATAGAGACTGTTTTCAGTCACGACCGTACGAATATTTGCATTGGTCAGCCGTAGAGGAATCACACAAGCGTCGTGGCAAAATCCGGTACTTTCCTCGTCACGAACAACCGCAAGTTTTTTTGCAATGTCAGAGCTGCCGTCGTTAGCTAGCTTTAAGAACACCCCTGCCATCTGATTAACTCGATTTTTTTGATTGGCCTGGGCGTAGGTGGTCGAAAACATCACAATGCCCATAACCGCTAAAAGTTGCTTTTTCATAAATATCTCCTGTTTCATTTTGATACGTTTTAAGTGAACAAGTTTGTCGAGATGGATCCTAACGCAACGCGTTCGTTGGTGTTAGTTATTTATTTATAAATAATATCCTTATCGGTTATTATTTATAAATTATGGCGCTAAGTATTTTCACATATTCTAGTTATATCAAATACTTGAATTCACTATCCAAGGCCGCTAAAAATCGTGGGGTTTTATCTCGTTGGGCTGAGGCAGCTGGTTGTCAGCGTTCCTACTTATCGAATGTTTTAGGCGGACGAGCCCACTTTAATCGCGACCAGGGATTTCGGCTTTCAGAGTTTCTTGGCCACTCAGAGCGAGAGAGAAGTTATTTTTTACTTCTTATAGAAATCGAAAAAGATCCTAGCCCAAGCTATAAAGAGCATCTATTTAAGTCCCTGCAACAGCTCAAGCGCGAAGAAGAAAATCTGCAAAAGAAGTTACAGCGACCAGCCTTCCAACCTGAGACTATACAATCCACCTACTACTCCTCTTGGCATCGTAGTGCGATTCACGTCTTATCTAGTATTCCCAAATACCAAACACTATCGTCGATCTCCGAACACTTAGGAATATCACAGCTTCTCACTGAAAAAGTCCTAGAGGAACTTGTTGCTATGGGGTTCGTGGGCAGAGAAGGCGCCCGCTTTTTTTGGCAAAGTGGAGACATTCATGTTCCAGAACATTCTCCGCTAGCAGCCCTTCATCATCAGCATTGGCGCATGAAGGCCATAGAAGACGCCCAAGTTAAGCCCGATACCAGCATTCACTTTACCAGCTTGTATTCACTTTCTCGCAACGACCTTGAGGAACTAAAGTTTCAACTTCTAGAGGTGATTAAATCCTATAATACAAAAGCACGCACATCGAAGGAAGAAGTCTTAGTCTGCTTCAACACCGACTTCTTTGAAGTAAAAGCCGCAGACTAGAATCAAAGGAATTCTGAGAGCTGCAATCAAAAGTTTCGTCTAAAATCAGACTGCAAGAAGATCACGAGAGCGTCGATGGCAGTTGAGTCAGCAGTAACAAAAAACCAAAATTTTCAGAAGTGGGCTTTACTTTCGACTGGATATCTCGAAGATCAACCTTGCGAGGTCGTGAGCTATCCGCAAATAGACTAGGTTCAAATTTCTTCAACGGACTAAAACGAAGTGAAGATGCTAGATCTCTTCTGCTAAAATGAAGTGCTTTTGAAGCGGGATATAACTCCGCATCTGGCCTGCTCGCTAGATCCGGAGTTATATCCCGTATTAAATAAAGGCTTCCTCAATGTCGCTGAGACAGTTATAGTTAGTGTCCTTCTGGCAAACAGCGCCCTACTTTTTCTTTAGCTTAATGCATTTAAAACGATTGAGTAATTCTTGAAACTCCTTGGGAGGTTCTTGAGCGTTTTTGATTTTATCATCTGCTGGCAAGGCTAATTCCATACTATATGACAGTCCGATTCCCCAGTCGTTGCACACCACTACGACGGTCCAACTATCTTTTTGTGCTTGAGTTAACTTGCCGGAATTCATAATTATATGAGACAAATAGGCATCGCGACCATCTAATTTAATCACTTTTTCAAGGAAGATATTTTTTGAGAATCGCCTCTTCAAATCTTTTGACCAATCCTGCAAGGAACCAATTCCCGCTTTCCAAGCAACATCAATCGCCATTCCACTTCTTTTATTATTTGGAAAATTAATTAATGCGCCCCCCCAATCCACACCAAACTCTTCCACCACCCAATCCTTTGGGTGTGAAAATTTAAACTCATCAGAGACATATTCGGGGTCAGCCCCACTTTGATAGCCACTTTGTTCGACAACTACATCTTTCGCCTCAGCTACTTGAAGTCCAAATACAAGAAAGGATAGCGGAATAAATGCTTTGAGAGTCATAGTTAGCGCCCTTCCATACATACAGCCCCTTGGCATTTGAGCTCAATAATTCGAGCGCCATACAAATTATCGACTTGTAGTTCAATTGAAATCTTATCTGATTTGATAAAGTTGGTATCGGCAATATGAACTCGAAATTCACCATCAGAATTTAGCTGAAGGGAAAGCCCCTCTTTCTTGTTTGGATCATAATAGTAAAATGTCTTTTCCTTATTATTGACCTTTTTGAATTCTCGCATTGGAATTGTCTTAGAGTATGCTCCCACACTCACGGTCAGTGAATTGTTTATTAGAACTCCTTGACCTTCATTAGAGTGACTTATTTTACCAGCGACTATTATAGACCCGTTAGGCTTCTTCACATCTAAAAAGATAGCATTACTGACTTTAAGATGGGCCTTTTCTAAAGGAGCCTTAGTGTGATCAAAAACAAGCTGGACAGCTTGTCCTTCCATAATCCAACCCCTATATGGTACAAGGTGATTGATATAACCATCCTCATCGTAACTATAGACGTTTAAATTATATGGCCCTGTTTGAGTTCCAAAGACATCAAGTTTGTACACACCATCCACAACCTCCACGGAATGCTGCAAAATATTCTCGCCCGGAAGATCCGGCGCATCGCTGTCCTCATCTTCATTCGCAGTAAATTCGTGATAGTAATGTGAACCCGGAAGCTGGTTTATTTTTTCGTCGGTGACTGCGTTGTAACCTACTTTTTTTCCATTCGGGTCCGTCAAAACATAGTGAATATTTTCAGAGGCGTGGACTGCAAGCATCGAAGGATCTGCCAAGTTCAAATAGGGCCTCATTCCAGTGATCGGATTGATTGTTTTTGGGTATGCCAAGTGCAAAGGCTTATTTTCACCAAGCTCCCGAGTGCTTCGGCCCGCATCGTTTATTTTATAAGTTAGATCTCCATTTTTATCTACCGTAGTCCCCGTCGCCAACACAAAATGAGAATGCTCCTTGCGACCTTTTCCTTTCACTATTCTTTCCGGGATTTTTACACTTAGTATTATCGCATGTCCGTTGCAGATCTGTCTCCGAGCGTATACTTCATCATAAATAAATTTATCTGGTTTAACAGAAATAGCCGCACTCGCTTTCTTGAAACAGGTGTGGTCACTCCCTATTGATTTTAAGCACGACCTATAGACACCCTCCCTCGCATATTCAACCATTCCATGCGCAAGAACTTGGCCAGCCATATTCACCATCGAAGGTTTTCCCCTAAATTTAGTGATCTTGGATGCTGCATTCAGACTTCCAGCATCCAAAACATCACCATCTACTGTTTGAAGAATTCCATACGCGGTCATATTCATTGCAACAGAGGACAAATAGCACCCATACATTTTCATTGTTTCAGAAGGATCATCTTTGGGGCCATAAGCGTCAGACGCCCAGCTATCATCTGCCTGAGAAAAAAACTCGGGTGTATGCCCAAAATCACCAATATCGCAAAGAACATGAAGCTTAATTTTGGCGCTATTATTAGAAGTATTAACGTCGGTCACTGAACTATCGGTTTTGATGCTTGCAACAATTTCATGAGTACCATTTTCAGAAGAACTTAGCGTTACTAAGAACGGAACCGTCAGAGCTCCACTTCCAATACTTGAGAGAGATATTTCCTTTTCAAACTCGTGACTACCAACTTTAAGAGTCACGACAGCACTTCTATTCTCTGGAGTATTAAATCCCGAACCCGAAATTGGGACATTCACTTGAAATTCCATCTCGGGCTTGACCGACGGATTATTGTCTATTTCAAGGGGAGCGCCGGGTACGGTAATTTTCCCAACTTGAAGGTCAAGAGAGTCGACTCCAATGTTCAAAGTGCGAGTGAGAATATTGCTATAGAGAATTTTAGAGAGAGTACCACCTTGGCAAGAGAAGTAAGGTGTCACATAAGCCTGAACGAAATAGGAACCGACCGGAAATCCCTGATTAAACAGAAAATCAAAACTAACTGTCTTTTCCTTGTTTTGTATAAAGGGTATGATGCTAAAAGTTTCGCATTTGAGATAGCTTTTGTTTAATATTTTGTTGCTCACCAAAATATTAAGTGAGGACCATCCCGAGGCCAATTCATCATCAGTTAGATTCGCTAAAAATGTTGAAGATATAGTAATGCTGTCCCCAATTGCGATAGATGGAGAAGGAATATTTAAAGTGCCTATTATAAAGGAAGTATTCGAAGGGTGCCCATTTTCCTGGAGGACAGTAAAATCTGATTCCGATACTTGCGCGTGAACAAGACTAGGTGTCGAAAGCAGCAAGAGTATCTTTAATGTAGTTCTCAAGAGCTTTAAGTGCATGTATCCTCCAACGTACTATATTGATTTGCTCTGTAAACTATCGGATGTTTTTCTCCTCGACTAAAGTAGTTTTATCGGAATAAATATATAAAAGCTTGTGTATATTAATGATACTGTTCCTGCCCCTTATGATTTGGACACCCACACCAGCTAAGCCCTTCTGACCGCCCCATTCAGTACATCCCCACCCGCAAAACAAAAAAGGCCCTGCGAAAATTCCGCAGAGCCTTTCAATTATCAATTCACTACATCTACTCGAAATAAAACAGCAACAGCCGTCCTACTTCTTACTCACATTCATCAAAGCCGCAAACGGATTGTTGAAAGGATTTCCCGCAGGTTTCCCCATCGGAGGACCTTGTCTCGAATCACGATCCCGAGATCCACCGCCAGCAGGACGCGCAGGTGCGGACCCCTTGGCACGAGATGCGCCCTTTTGCTCTGGCTTTCTCTCGCGAGGTGCCGAAGCTTCAGGAGCATCGTCCATTCTCATAGTCAGTGAAATCTGATTCTTAACTGAATCCACTTTCAAAACTTTAACTTTCACATGGTCACCTGGGTTCACCACTTTACGAGGATCATCCACGAACTTATGCGACAAAGCTGAAATATGAACCAGTCCATCTTGATGAACGCCGATATCAACGAAGGCACCAAAATTAGTCACATTCGTTACGATACCTGGGCAAATCATGCCTTCAGTCAGGTCTTTGACTTCGAAAATATCTTCACGGAATTGGAAAACCTTGTAAGGATCACGTGGATCACGACCCGGCTTTTCTAATTCTTTCACGATATCATCAAAAGTAAACTCACCCACAAGCTGAGCCCACTTCGTTCGTTGAGAAACTAATTTCTGCGCCCCTTCACCGATAACATCAGACAATGTGACACCCAACTCTTTTGCCATATCCGTTACCGCTTGGTAACGCTCTGGATGGATGCCCGTGGAATCCAAAACTTGCTTGCTTGTCGGAATTCGCAGGAAACCTGCCGCTTGTTCAAAAACTTTTGCAGAGAACTTAGGAACCTTCAAAAGTTCCGTACGATCTGCAAACAAAGCTTTTTTACGGTGCTCAATAATACCATTCGCAAGCGCCGGCCCAATGCCCGCCACATGCGATAACAATGGCGCAGAAGCCGTATTCACATCAACCCCTACGTTATTCACGCAAGACTCCACAACAGCCTCGAGGGACTTTTTAAGCTGGGTCTGATTGACGTCATGTTGGTACTGACCAACACCGATAGATTTTGGATCTACTTTAACAAGTTCAGCCAATGGATCCTGCAAACGACGCGCAATCGAGATCGCACCTTTAACAGTCAAATCCAAATCAGGGAACTCTTGACGAGCGATATCAGAAGCCGAGTACACAGAGGCACCGGACTCATTGACCATCACAACAGGAATATTTTTGCCTAAGTCTTTTAGAACCTTGCGCAAGAAAGCATCCGTTTCACGCCCCGCAGTTCCATTTCCGACAGCAATCGCTTCGATTTGAATTTGCTTCAGAACTTCAGCAAAAAGTGTTTTCGCCTTTTGCTCAGCACCATCACCTAAAGTGTAAAGCACTGTGTGAGAAATAAAGGCGCCACTTTTATCCACTAAGGCAACTTTACAACCGGTTCTCAAACCTGGATCCACACCCAAGACACATTTTGAGCCATAAGGAGAACCCAATAAAAGCTTACGCACATTTTCAGCGAAAACCTTGATCGCGTCTTCGTCTGCTTTTTCTTTCAACAAACGGTGAACTTCGTTTACCACAGAAGGCAAAACATAAACGTTCAAGGCCAAACGAGCCGCATTTTTAAGATATTCACCAATGGCGCTATCCGGAGTCGAAGTCGCAAACTTTTCGTAAGCGTGCAGATTGTTTTCATCATCCGCCTTCACATCAACGGAAAGCTCTTCTTCCTGCCAGCCACGTCGCATAGCCAGGTAACGATGATTGTTTTTAGAATCAAAAAGTGTTTTCACAGGCTCTTCAAATTCTTTGTACATTTCGTACTTAGAATTCGCTTTGTAACCTTTTGCAGCCTTTGCAATCACGCGACCATTTTCATGGTAGTTTTTAGCCACCATGGCACGAAGATCGGCATCGTTGGCGATTTTTTCCACGATGATATCAAGCGCACTTTTCAGAGCGTCTTCATAAGTGACAATCTTGGCTGCAGCATTCAGGAAGTTTTTAGCTTTTACTTCCATAGTCATGTCATCTTTTAATATGCCATGCCCCATGTCCCAAAGCCAATTCGCCAAGGGCTCTAAGCCTGCCTCGCGTGCAATTGTCGCTTTGGTTTTTTTCTTTTTCTTGAACGGCTTGTAGATTTCCTCAAGCTCGCCTAAATCCCACGAAAGCTCAATGCGCTTTTGAATTTCAGCTGTGAGGTTATTCTGCTCACCGATCTCTTTGACCAAGAACAGTTTTCGCTTCACGATTTCATTGAAGGTCTCATGTCCTTCGATGACCGCGCGAATCTGAACTTCGTCCAAATTTCCGGTTTTTTCTTTACGATAACGAGCGATAAAAGGAACGGTTGCACCTTCTGCTGCGAGCTCGAGTACTGCTTGAGCTGACTTTGCAGAAACTGTCGGTGCAATGCGAGCCAAGTAACTCTGAAGAGTCTGATCCATAGAACCTCTAGATTTAATTGGTGAGAGTTAAAGAATTAACCAATTTGTTTATTTGTGACGGAACATGATCAGGCCATGTGTCGGGTCGTAAGGTGAAACACCAACGGTGACACGATCGCCCACGACCACTCGAATATTAAAGCGTCTCATCTTGCCGCAAAGCTTGGCGTTGATGAGTGCTGAATTCTCAAGTTCGATCTTGTAGATGCCCCCAGCGAGGACATCGACCACTTTACCGTCAATTTGTACTAAATCGTCTTTTGCCATGCAGATAATTTTTTAGGTCAGTTTCAAAAGGCTTGCAATAAAATTCTGCCTGTTATGACAACTTCCTATTGCTGATCAGCATTCGCTTCCCGTCCTCAAAAAGAACCTCTAGACGATCATATTCATTAGATAAAATATAACCCCAACCAAAAGTTTTGTGATTAATCGCGGTTTTAGCCTCGAATTGACCACCAATACTGTAAGGGAAAGACTTGGCTGCCTTGTATTTTTCGTGAAGTTCTGACCAACGCAACACATCGTCGTCTTGAGCCTTTTCAGCCTTGGTCTTCTTTTCTTTCTTAACTTTTTTCTCTTTTGGAACCTTCGGTGGCTTCGGCGCCTTCGGTGCTTTTACCGCCTTTACTGGAGCCGCCTCAACGACCTCAGCCTCAACAGCAGGGACAACTTTAAGAGTTTTTTTCTCCACAGCCTTTGGAGCCGCCGGAGTTTCCTTCAAAGTTTTTGCGGGAGCCTTTACTGGCTTGGCAACAGCCTTCGGGGCAGCAGCTTTAGGAGCGGCCTTCGGGGCGGCTTTAGTTACTTTTTTCAATGGAGCCTTTGTAGCTTTTGGAGCCGGTTTCGCAGCTTTTGCTGCTGGTTTAGCTGCCGGTTTAGCCTTGGCTTTCGCCACTGGCTTTGCTGCCGATTTTGCTGTCGGCTTAACAACAGACTTGCTT
>JBBKWD010000121.1:0-9269 GCA_037968775.1 Bdellovibrio sp. | reverse complement strand
CCATGCAGCCCACGCCAGCTAGGTCCCCGACTTTAAATCTTGTGACCTTCGAGCCCACCTTGGTCACCTTACCGACGATCTCATGACCTGGCACCATTGGGTACTTGGCCCCGCCCCATTCGTTGCGCGCTGAATGAATGTCAGAGTGACAGACGCCGCAGTAAAGAATTTCAATTGCCACATCATTTTCACGCGGCTCTCTTCGTTCAAATGAATAGGGCCCAAGATTGTCTGTGGCACTGTTTGCGGCAAAACCTTTTGTCATGGTCATAGGATCCTCCTCGGGATTTTACTCTTTTATACTCTGAAAGAACCCATCCAGCTTGCGCCCATCTTCGGCCCCACACAAGTCGGAATTACTTCGTGCAACTCGGCATGACCTTGCTGGTCGTTTCCGAGCAAGTGCCCTTTATAGTGGGGTCTGAAGTTTTAGTTTTGAAATCGTTCGATATATTGGCAGCGTTGACACAAGTCTGCGACAAGCTTGTTTTTTTGAAATCCTTCAATAATTTCTAGGGTCCGAGGATTTTGAAGGATTTCGAGAATGGGTTGCTCATTGACATGTCCCAAAGGAATTGCCGCCTCTTTGTCCAGACAGCATGGAACCACAGTCCCATCTGCTAAAATACCAAAATGCGATTTCAGGCCATAACAACGGCCCCTGGTTCCCAAGACAGGAAGGTCAAGACTGGGCCAAATAAACTCTGTATCAAAATGAAGATACAAACGATTTTTGAGGTGAATGCTCTTGCGACGGCGAACATCAATTTCTGTGGGGCGTAGAACACCAAAACGATCACACACTCTTTGCAGCATATCGGTGTTGTTGGTTTCAGTGCCGTGAACATCGTTAAGATTCCACAAACGATAATTCAGATAAAGATCCGGTCGCTTTTCAAAGGCTTCTTCGGTGAATTTAAAAATCTTCTCTAAATAAGGTGCCGGGTCTTTATCGGGATGATTGTCAAAAAAACTGTGCAAGGAAAAATTCACTTGTTGCAGGGGGGACTTTAACAACAAAGCCATCTTATCATCGCGCAAAAGGACGCCATTGCTGACGAAAAAAACTTTGACGCCATACTCTTCACAAATATCGATAAATTCAGCCAACTGGGGATGAACCAGTGGGTCCCCCATTAAATGAAAACAGACCAATTCGGTCAAAGGTGCGACCTGTTCGATAATTTTCCGAAAGAGCTCGCGGCTCATTAGCTTCTTTTCGCGAATGACCTCGGGGCAAAAGCTGCACTGAAGATTGCAGATATTGCTGATTTCGATATTAATTTTCGAGAATCTCTTTTTTATTTCGATACCCCGGCCCCTTGTCTGCCAGTGATCTAACCCTAGCCTCCAGGGGAGTCAAAATGAATTTTTCCTAGGAATATCAGGGGTATAATTTATAAATCAGACATTCTGAACTTCCCCTTTTTACGGGAAAGACGTATAAGAAAGCCTATGCATTTTGAGAACAGAATTCCCCTCCTCCTTGAGCTTGGTTTCCGTCAGGAAGGCCTACCGCAGTTAAAAGCCTATATTGACCTTCTTTGGGCCGCCAATGAGGAGCTCAATCTGATCAGTCGCAAAATGACTTTCGAGGAGCTCATCGATAATCACCTGGTTGATTGCCTCTTACCACTTAAGAGATTTCCTCAAAACATCAAGACTGCCGCTGATTTTGGTTCCGGCGGAGGCCTGCCGGGCGTTGCCTATGCCATTCAATTTCCTGAAGTTGCTTACCATCTTTATGAAAAAAGTAAGCTTAAGCAGGAATTCCTAACACGTTGCAAAGCCATCGCCCCCAATCTGCAGCTCCATGGGGAAATCACCTTGAGCCTCGACAAAGTGGATATCGTCACTGCTCGCGCCTTTAAACCTGTGGATGTGATTTTAGATATCAGTCGCGGTTACTACACTCGCGGTGGAAAATATTTTTTACTTAAAGGGCGCAAAGAAAAGATCGACGAAGAGATCCTTCTTGCTCGCAAAAAATTTAAAGACTTCAAAGTCGACATTCAAGTTCTGACATCACCCGTAATGGATGTAGAACGTCACTTAGTTATAATTTCGAAATAAACTTAGAGCGCAGCAGGTGAGTTCGCTTGGAAGGAACTCACCCAGCCTAAATCACCCTACTGATCCCAGTGCCCTTCAGCCTCTGGCTGATAGCTGATGGCTGTCACTTTTAGATGGCGCGACTGACCATTCGGCATCGGCCAGTCGATGGTTTCGCCCACGCGAAGGCCGATCAAAGCGATACCCACAGGAGCTAAAATTGAAACTCGACTTTTTGTGACGTCGGCATCCTGAGGATAGACCAGCTTAATTTCGGACTCCTTGTTGTTCTCGACAGCCAAGAATTTCACCACGGAGTTCATCGTCACCACATCCGTCGGTATTTCTTTTTGCGGAATAACTTCGGCGCGGCTAAGCTCTTCCTCGAGAGCTTGCGCTCCCCGCCCCTCCGTATGCTGAAGAAGTAGGGCCAAGCGTTCATAGTCTTCGTGTGTAACAAGAATAGATGCATTTCGTTGCTGCATAAGATCCTCCTTAAAAGGAATTAGTTTTTTCGGTATTTAATTAAATAGGGAGCGGTCAGCTAGTGCCGACTTAAAAAATAAAAGCGGTCACCCGGTCGAAAAATCGAGAGTGCGCTAGGTTTGAATGAAGAATATTTATGTTCATTTTCACATAGACACCTTAACACAGTCCCAGCGAAAAAGATAGGAATGCCACTTTAGCTCTAGCCGCACCTAGAGATTCGTCCTACCATGAAGCATCAAAAGGGATGTTTTAAGATGAAAGCAAAACTACTGCGATATATAAGCTATTGGCCGCCTCTGTTCGGAGCCGGCATCCGTGTCAAAAATATTTCATCGGATTTTCGCGCTTTACGGGTCGAAATGAAACTTCGTTTCTGGAATGCCAACTATATCGGAACGCATTTTGGTGGTTCTCTGTTTGCGATGACGGATCCCTTTTTAATGCTGATGCTGACTCGAAACTTGGGACGCGAATATATCATCGTGGACAAATCTGCTTCTATTCAGTTCAAGAAGCCGGGGCGTGGTATGGTTTACGCCGAATTTAAATTAAGCACTGCCGAAATTGAATCCATAAAAGAGAGTGCCGATCGTGACTACAAAGTCGAACCCCATTTTAAGGTCCTTGTTTTAGATGAGGAAAACGAAGTCGTCGCAGAAGTAGAAAAAAAGCTTTATGTTCGACGAAAGGATAAGCGACCGAACTAAGCTGTTGGTTTTGTTTTTTTCAAACCCGCTATCCCTACACTTAGTTGGCCTGTTTTGCGCAATAAATTTGGCGTTTTAGTTTGGACGTGGAATAAGTTGCTAGAAATTCTCGACTGGACTCACTCCAAGACATTTGTGCATCGACACGCACTGAAGGCGAATACCACATTTTTACGTAAGTTTCGCTTTCGTAAATTGGGACACTGTAGACTTTTACATATGTGCTTTCCAAGAGGTCCGCACCTTTTAGGAGATCCACTTTTCCGACCTCCATATTCATCTTTGCATCAAAGTACTCTTTCATCCGAATGAAATTCACAGGATTCACTTCGTCTGTAAAGTAACAGCGATACACCGAGCTTCCGCTTTGCGCGAATGCCTGGAGCTGGGCTAAGGACAGCAGTATGAAAAAGAGGACGCATGTGTTCTGCACAGGTGTCTTATCGCGAATTCTTTCACTTTTCTTAACCTAAAGTTCTCCTGCTGCTGCTTGATCGATCACCTAGACTTTCAGCGGGGACTTCAAACAGGAGTTCACAGGATATCTGAGAAATTCAGAGGTAGACCCTAGCACTGAAGTCACGAAATCTATTGAAATGAGTTCGGTTTTATGAGAACAAATATAGATGTCAGATCAAAAAATTCGCAATAATATCAATATCTTCATAAATGGTACCGAACGCTCAGTTGCAGCTTCAGAGGCCTTTAAACCTTTGGCCCAATTTCTGCGGTATTCAAATCAGATGCCGGGAACAAAAATCGTCTGTGCTGAAGGCGACTGTGGTGCGTGCACCGTTTTAGTATCGCGTTTGTCTGACGGCAAGTGGAGCTCCCCACAAGGTATCAACTCTTGCATCGCGCCTCTTTATCTTTTTGATTTGTGTTCAGTCATGACCGTCGAAGGACTTGCGCAAGATCAACAACTCAGCGAAGCACAAACACAAATGCGCGAAAACCATGGGGGCCAATGTGGATATTGCACTCCCGGCATGGTGTGTTCGCTATCCGCCCTTGCGGAAGATTGTCATCGTGATGGCAAGACGATCACGGAAAAAAAGGCCCGCAATTATCTTACCGGAAATTTGTGCCGTTGTACGGGCTATGAACCCATTTTAAAAGCTGCCACAAATATGGATTTGAATAAGTGGCAGTCTTTGGCTGGTAAATATTTAACAGCTTCTCATTCAGAAAAGTTTTTATCCCAAAGTCAGGATGATTTAATTCTAGAAACAGAAAACTTAAATGCTTTTGCTCCCGTGGGTTTAAAAGCTGCGTTGGAATACAAATCCAAAAATCCGAAAACTCGTTTAGTGGCGGGCGCAACGGACCTCGGCGTTTTGCACAACAAGGGACGATCTTACTTAGATTCTGTTCTTGTGCTCAACCGAATTACAGAACTGAGTCAGATGTCGCACTCTGAAAAAGGCACTTGGATTGGGGCTCGAGTCTCCTTGACGGCCTTTGAAAATTTCATCGCCGATAAACATCCGGAGTTTGAACGACTAATTCGTATTTTTGCTTCCCCGCAAATTAAAAATCAGGGCACTTTGCTTGGCAATGTGATGAATGGTTCGCCGATTGGCGACACCTTGCCGGCTCTCTTGGCATTGAATGCCTCTGTCGAATTGGCTTCTGTTGCCGGTACTCGCGTGGTGCCGCTGACTTCTTTTTATCTTGGTTATAAAGTTTTTGATATTAGGCCTGACGAAATCGCGACGGGTCTTTTGATTCCACCTCTTGTTGGAAACTGGCAGACGAAGCTTTTTAAGGTGTCCGTTCGAAAAGACTTAGATATTTCGGCTGTTACCTTTGCCGGGGCCTTCCGTATTGAAAACGGAACGATTCAAGAAGCTCGCCTAGCAATGGGAGGCGTTGGCCCGACTGTGATTCGCTTACCTGATCTTGAAAAGGACCTCGCTGGAAAATCTTTTACTGAAAGGACCTTCGCTGAAGCGGGTGCTAAAGTGACTCAATTTATCACTCCGATTTCTGACCTGCGCGCCAGCAATGATTATCGCAACAAGGTCGCTGAAAACTTATTCTCGAAATGTTATTTTGAACTGCAGGAGGATATGCAATGTCTATAGGACAAAATATCCCCCACGATTCATCTTATGGCCACGTGACCGGCGAAAGTGTTTTCATCGATGACCGCGCGTTTACGGGTTCGGAAGTTTTAGTTTTGCCTGTCGGCGTTCCTGCCGCCGCGGGAGTCTTGAAGAAAATAAATTTTGAGGCCGCCCTTCGTTCCCCTGGAGTTTTGGCTGCTTATACTGCCAAAGATCTTCGACACAATCAGTGGGGTACTATTATTCCCGAGCAACCCATCTTGGTCCAAGATCAAATTGGCCATTACGATGAACCCGCCTTACTGCTTGTGGGGATGGATATGGATGAGCTTTTGCGGGCTCGCTCTTTGGTAACTTTTGAAATTGAAAAACTTCCCGCCATTTTAAATATTGATGATGCCATTCAAAGAGATCGCTATATTTACAAAGCCAATCCTTTTATTAAAGGCAATGTCGAAGAGGCTTTGCAGAAGGCTCCGCATAAACTGAGCGGCATCTTTGAATGTGGCGGCCAAGAACATTTCTATATGGAATCTCAGGCCTGCATTGCCTACCCGCTTGAAGAAGGCCAAGTTGAAGTTCACTCGAGCTCTCAACACCCTAGCGAAACCCAACATGTCGTTGCCGAAGCCCTGGGTCTTCAATTGCACGAAGTTGTTTGCGTTGTAAAACGTATGGGCGGAGGTTTCGGCGGCAAGGAAAGCCAAGGGGCTCCTTTTGCTGCGATGGCTGCCTTAGTTGCTAAAAAATTAAAACGACCCGCTCGTCTTTGTCTATCAAAAGACGATGACATGGTGATGACGGGTAAACGTCATCCCTTTAAAAACTTTTATGATGTGGGCTTTGATGACGACGGCAGAATTTTAGGCCTAAAGGTAAAACTTTTCGCTGACGGCGGAGCTTATGCTGATCTTTCGAGTTCCATTTTAGAACGGGCCCTCTTTCATATTGATGGCGCCTATTTCCTTCCGGATGCGCATATCGAAGGATCTGTGGTTCGCACCAATATGTACTCGAACACGGCCTTCCGTGGCTTCGGTGGACCTCAGGGGACGATGACCATCGAAAGCATCATTGAAGAAATCGCAACTTATCTTAAGAAAGATGCTCTGGAAATTCGCGAGCTCAACTGTTACCAAGGGGATCGCAATACGACCCACTATGGACAAAAGATTGATCACAATCCTTTGCCAGAACTCTTTGCTCGTCTTAAAAAAGATGCCGACTATGTTGCGCGTCGCTCTGAAATCGATGCCTTTAATGCCAAGAACACGGGGAAAATTCGCGGACTGTCTTTGACTGCGACCAAATTTGGAATCGCCTTCACCGCGCGCTTTTTGAATCAAGGCAATGCCCTGGTCAATGTCCACAAAGATGGAACTGTTCAAGTTTCAACGGGTGCAACTGAAATGGGTCAAGGTGTGAACACTAAGATTCAACAGGTTGTGGCGCATGCCTTTGGAGTTCCTGCCTCTTTTGTGAAGGTCATGGCGACCTCAACTGAAAAAAATCATAATACCTCCGCCACCGCTGCCTCGAGTGGTTCAGATATCAACTGTGCTGCGGCTTTGAAGGCTTGTAGAGAGATTCAAAAACGCGTGGCTTGGTTGCTCTTTCATATTATTCAGGGAACTCCGATGAATGATATCAACGAGTGCCCTCCCTTAGACATGACCAAGCTTAAGCTTGAGGATTTTGAGTTTTCCGGAAAAATCGTTTCTCACACTCCCAGTGGCACCCAACACAATTGGGCGGACCTTGTGAAGATGGCCTATATCAATCGCATGTCGCTTGGTGAGTATGCTCACTTTAAAACTGACGGTTTGGGATTTGATAAAAGCAAGAGCCAGGGCACTCCGTTCAATTACTTTACCAATGGTGTCGCTGTCAGTGAGGTTCAAGTAGATACTTGGACCGGAGAATATAAAGTCTTACGCACGGATATTCTGATGGATCTGGGGCGCAGCCTCAACCCTGGAATCGATCGTGGTCAAGTCACAGGGGCTTTTGTTCAGGGAATGGGTTGGGTAACTAGTGAAAAACTCTTCCACAATGCAGAAGGCCGCTTGCTCAGTCATTCCCCGACGACTTATAAAATTCCGAATGTCCAAGATACGCCTCGTGTTTTCAATATTGAATTTATTGAAAATCATGAAAACAAACAAAATATTCATCGCTCCAAAGCTGTGGGCGAACCTCCCTTCTTATTGGGGATAAGTGTGTGGACAGCGATCAAAGATGCAATTCGCTATAAAACCGCGGGTAAGTTAGTGAATATCAAGTCCCCCGCCACACCGGAAGAAGTCTTAATGGAGATTTCACGTCATGCATAAAATCAGTTTCGAAGACCTTCTCAGCAGCATTAAATCTTTACACTCCCAGGGTAAAGATGCCGTAGCCGTGACCTTGGTTAAACAAGCGGGCTCATCACCTCAAGATGTTGGCGCCAAAGCCGTCATTAGTTTAGATGGCATCGAGTTCGGCACCGTGGGGGGCGGCAAGGTCGAAGCCCGTGCGATTCTTGAGGCGCAAAAAATGATCCGAGAAAAGACTCATCACCTCTATGCCGACTGGAACTTGCAAAAAGATATCGGTATGACTTGCGGCGGGGTTGTGAGTTTCTTTTTTGAATTTTTTGAAAAATCCCATCCTTTTTATATCGCCGTATTTGGCGCGGGACATATTTCTCAAGAACTCACGCGCTTGTTGGTCAATCTAGATTGCCACGTGACTTGCTTTGATTCACGCGGAGATTGGATTGCCAAACTTCCCGCATCTCCAAAGCTCAGGACAGTCTGCACCGAAAAAATGGCCGACGAAGTCGCCAAACTTCCAAACAATAGTTATGTCGCAATTATGACGATGGGGCATGGTACAGATTTGCCGATTTTAATTGAAGTCATGAAGCAACGAGATCGATTCAACTATGTGGGCAATGTCGGCAGTGATCAAAAGCGGCTGCGCTTGGTAAGCGATCTTAAGGAGGCTGGCTTACCAAATGAAAAATTGAACCAATTCTTTTGCCCCATGGGTGAAAAGTTCGGCACGAACTCTCCGACAGAAATTGCATTTAGTATCGTAGCGCAAATCTTGCGCACCCGGGATGAGGTCTTATGTCTTTAAGTCAGAAGAAAACACAAAAAATCAGCTTCAAGGATCTTCCTAAAAAATTAGCACAAGCGCGAAGTGATGAGACTCTGGATGTTCTCATCAAAAATGTGCAGCTGCTGGACGTGATCACGGGTGAAATCTATCCGACCTGTATTGCCATTGGAGGCGAAGACATCGTCGGCATTGGTCTTGAGTACACCGATGCGCCTGCCCATTCTGTTGTGGATGGAAAAGGCTCTTTTGTCAGTCCGGGGTTTATCGATGGGCACTTGCATATTGAGTCCTCTATGATGTCGCCTTTTGAATTTGAAAAGGCCACTTTGCCTTTGGGTACGACCACGGCGATTTGTGATCCGCATGAAATCACCAATGTCATGGGTGCTCGCGGTTTTACTTGGTTCTTGCGCAGTTCCGAACTCATGCATCAGAATTTATTTGTCCAAATGTCGTCTTGTGTTCCGGCTCTTCCTGGATTTGAAACTACTGGCAGTGACTTTCCTCTAGAAGAAATGAAAAAACACAAGGATCACCCTGCTGTTTTGGGACTTGCAGAAATGATGAACTTTCCCGGCGTCATCAATGCCAGCCCCGAGGTTCTAGCGAAGGTCGAAACTTTTTCAGACCTCAATCTTGATGGCCACGCGCCGCTTTTAAGAGGTAAGGCTTTAAATGCCTATCTGCTTGCGGGCATACAGAATTGCCATGAAACGGTCACTATTGAAGAAGGTCGTGAAAAACTTCAAAAGGGCATGGGATTAATTATTCGCGAGGGCAGCGTGGCAAAAAACCTGCGAACGCTGGCTCCACTCGTGAATGAGTTTTCGTCTCCTCAGTGTTTACT
>JBBKWD010000120.1:0-21556 GCA_037968775.1 Bdellovibrio sp. | reverse complement strand
ATATGATTCCGGAGCGGGATATGCTGGTGCAGCGACGAATAGTTACGCCAGAGACCGAGACCCCTCAAGTCTTGCGGGAATGCAAAAAAACTATAATGGCGATCCGATTGGCGTAGCCGCAGATAGTATTTTTCTGATGATGAATCGTCGGTATAAGCTTAAGGAAAGCCAACAGTCATTTTATGACGAGATGGAACTTTCACTTCGTAAATAGTTTTAAAGTAAAATCGTATGACTCAGCTTTGAGTTATCTGGGACCTGCACGCCAGGTCCTATGATAACATTTTCAAGCGAGCAATCATCACCAATCAAAGCCCCTTGACTGACACAAACAAATCCCGTCGCAGCCAGTGATTCAGGAATAACACCTGGATTTAGAGTGAGTATCCGTCCCTGCGCTCGCGTTAGAACTTGATTACCTGATTTCAGATATTTTATAAACCCAGCTTCTAGGGTGGATTTTTCTGGAGTTTCATTGGAGCTAGACAAAATATCTAAACACTGTTGGGTCGCTAAAAAAAAATCGGTTGGATTTCCAGTTTCAAACCACCGACAAGAAATTGGAAAAACTTGCGCCAAATGGCCATCGGCCATTGCAGCTGTCACGACATCATAAAGAATATTCGAAGCACCCTTGGCAGGAATATAATCAAATATTTTTTCAGAAAGAATTTGAATGCCGACAAAATGCCAGCCCTTATCACCTGGCTCAAGACCCTGTTTTCCAAAAGCTCTAATATTGTTTTCAGTATTTGCCCAGGCGCCACCGAACTGACTTCCAACTCCGGGATGTTCCATCACCAAAAGCGTTGCAAGGGCGCCAGTTTTTTTATGGTGTTCGATAGCTTTATGAACGATCTCTGAATCAGAAGGCAGAATTACTTCATCCGAATTCATCAAAATGAAATCACCACCGCCATAAAAATGCTTATGAGCTTTACCAAGTCCGCCACCATTTCCCAAAATCTCGTCCACCTCATCAGAAAAAACCAATTCTTGGGCGCCGTGAGGCAATCCAGAGAAAAGTTGGCGAACTTCGGCGGGAAGATGAAAGGTATTGACGACAAGTTTGTCTATTTGGGTCGAACCCAAGAACCGCAAGGCATGTGCGGCTAAGGGCATATTCAAGAATGGAATTGCCGGTTTGGGCTTTTTTAGGGTGTAAGGTCGCAGGCGTGTGCCCTCACCCGCAGCTAAAAGCATCACATTCATAGGATTTCGTATTTTCTTTCAAGCGCACCGGAATCAATAAGGACGTCAGCAAAAACCTTATACTCAGGGAACTCATTAATGGCTTTCATCACTCGGCGAAGAGTTCCAGAAAGATGTTTGAGGTACCGACGGTCCTCGCGCAAATGATAGAAACTAGCAAAGCTGCCGCAGGCCTTAAAGCATCTTTGAATAGATTGAAGTTCATAAATTCGATCAAAATGTTCTCGTGAAAAATCTTTTGGTAGATAGGCCTTCGATTTTTCTAAATAGGACGCGATCAAACTATTTGCCATGGTGTCGCTGATATCCACATAGGAGTCACGTAGAAGACTGACAAGATCATATTGAACGGGGCCAAGGCGAGCATCTTGAAAATCAATTACACTCATGGTGTCGAGTTTGATCATCAAATTTCGCGAATGATAGTCCCTGTGGGCGATGCGTTTTGGCTCGGCATCGAGCTTGGTGCAAATATCTTTAAAAATGCCGGAAATTTCTTTTTCAAGTGCCGCACTAAATGGAAATTTCAAAACACCAGAAAGCAAATTGTCCTTTCCATAATTCATTTCCCACAAAAACTTTTCTGTATCGAATTGAATTTTAAAGGCCGTGCAATCAGATTTATCCAAGGTGACCGGGTGATGGATTTTGACGATCTCATCAATAGCCATTTCATAGAATTCTACAGATGTTTCATGGTTCTGACTTTCCCAGTATTTTCGTTCTAAGGTCAGGTCGCCAAGATCTTCTAAAAGCACCAGACCCTCTGATGGGGACATGGCAGCGACCTTGGGCACATGAACGCCATTTTTTGCAAAATGATTGAGAACACTTAAAAATGGATAATTATCTGGAGTAAACGGTTCCCAGCGCATGAGCACCCAGGATTGCACATCTTGAACGACTCGATAGTATCGTCGATTGGAAGCATCGCCTGCCAAGCTAAAGACTTTATAAGAGTCTGTTTTTAGGCTGCGAGAAAGGAAGGAATCTAGAAAGTCATCATGTGTAACCATAAGAAAAATTCTCACAGAGACACATGATATTTTCAAGAACAAATCGGGCTAAAAATCACCTTAAGATTCACGTTAAGAGTCGAGAGGCTTTTCTTTCATAAAGAAGAGCTCTAAGACTTCAACCAAGGACTTGGAAGTTAAAGGGGCGCGATCCACCTCAAAGGTGTTCACTTCGACTTCATCAATCAAAATAGAATCAAGACTTTGTTCTCGAAGCTCATTGAGACTGAGTTGAGAGCTCGTAATGATGAGTGGCTCTCCCTCCGAGTGCTCTTCTTGGAGGTATTCCAATAAAAGTTCCTGTTCCGGCGCATTGAGGGTTTCAAGTTTTTCGATAAAAACCGTCATCGCACCTAATTTAGCAATATCAAATGCAGAGTGAAGTTGTCCTTTGATGTCGTTAAACGGAACAAAGGCCCATCGCTCGGTCATCTCATGCAACTGCAACGCGATTTTTTTATTTGTCGTAGGCGAAGAACCTTCTAAGTGGATAAGGCTTGAAATAAGCTCCATTCCTGGACTTTGGTTCTGCATAAAGGACTTCTCATCAAGAATATCATCTAACGTTGGCAAAGGTCCGTCGCCAAAGATATGAACATTCTCGAAGCTAACATTTGATTTGCCAATCTCTGTTAAATTGGACTCGCGCTGCTCAAGAAACCATTTGTACATAGCAGGCTCAAGGACCATTCGGACTAGTTGAGCAACGCCCGTGCGTTTTTCTTCATTCAAATCGTCAGCTGACGGAACAACGGCTGTTCCCAAGTACGCTCCATTTACCTGAATAGGTATGTGGAGATCACGCCCCCGCGTGAACACTTGCCTCTCGAAAGACACCTCCGAGAGATCCATCAGCTGACGGATTTGAAGACCCTTCCCATAGCGGCTGGCCAGTATCTCTTTCAATCTATTTACGAAAGAACTGTCCAATGTTGAGTTCTGCATATTCAAAAGTCCCCTTGCTCAGAGACCTGTATTACAAGAGTAATGCCAATTTGAGACAGGCATAACAATGTCCATTAATTACGATCACTTAACGAATATATGGAGGGTGGTATTCGTCTTGAAATAAAGCCGATTTTACCCTCTATATTTAGATCACACGGGTAATAAATTTAGGGTGGTGACAAGAATGAGTAAGGGGCAATAGGCGGCTTCCTGGAGCATTAAATTCCAGAAAACGTCTATCCTCTCACATTTTATAGGCCGATAGTCTAGTATGTCGGCAGAGCAGTTTACAGAAGAGACGGTATCACAGAATAGATGGGCCTATCTAAAAATGGTATACGGCCTCTGTGGATTTAATACCTTTTTCTATCTCTTGCGTCTCAATTTCGAATTTCATGTTCCTCAATATAATGTGGTCCTATTTCCAATTTGGATTTTAGGAATGATTTTGCCGCCTCTATTCGTAGTTTTTCTAAAAAGCTACACGTGGGCAGCGATCACTGTTTGCGGGATAACTAGTTTGCTTACAAGCATTCTCATATACTTGGGCGGAGGCATCGAAGCCCCGGGCTTGTTGTGGGTTGCATCCTATCCATTGGTTTTAGGAGTGCTCTTAGGGTTAAAAGGCGCACGGGTAGGATACTTAGTTGTGGTTCTCAATATGCTGGTTTTCTTTCTCTGTGATAGACTTGGGATTGGTCCGCATATCGTCGCTGAATTTGGAAACTTAAAAGAAGAGCGCATTCTAAATGTTTTCGCATTTTTCCTATTCGTCTCTACTTCTGCCCATTTCTATAGCCGGCGTGAAGTAAAATTCACGGCGAGTCTGATGCGAAAGAACCTAGACGTCGAAAATATTTTACGTCTGTTATTACATGACATTGCAAATACGATTTCTCGAATGACCTATAACTTGATTCGGCACAAAGAGGGGCAAGAAGATGCCATTCATATTACTGAGATTGATAAGCTAGAAAAAGCCATGGAGGAAATCACGAGTCTTCTTGTTCAAGTAAGACATCTGAAGTCACTTAAAGATGGAAAAAGTAATTTACCATTAAAGGGAACTTCTTTGCCGATGGTTCTGCACGAAGTCTATGAGCTCGCTGAATCCATTGCCCAACAAAAAGGAATTAAAATATCGTTGAGTATTGCGCGCGATAGAATGATGGTAAACGGTGACAAAACACTTTTGAGTAGTGTTGTACTTATGAATCTACTTTCAAATGCTATCAAATTCTCTCATCCCGGGGACCGCATCGACTTAAGGGCTTATGTACAAAAAGACCAAGTTTTCGTGGAAGTTCAAGACTATGGAATTGGAATTCCCGAGGAAATTTTGGCAAACATTTTTAGCCTTGGTCATCGCACCTCCAGAGCGGGTACTCAAGGGGAAGGTGGGACGGGATACGGCTTGCCTCTGTTAAAGGAATGTCTGCAGCTGATGGGTGGAAAGATAGAGGTCATTTCAAGCGAGTCCCAAGGGGCTCAGGGATTACGGGGAACTTTGGTGAAGGTGACAATGCCCATAGTTGTGACGGAAGCTCTGCGGGCAGTTTAGCCGTACGAGGCCTCAGATTAAAAGATAAAAAGGAGCTCCCATGGGAACTCCTTTTTATTCTGGAATTTAACTTTTATCTAGGCGCGTGCGATCTTACGTTTATCAAGGCCGTACTTTTCAACCTTCATAATCAAACCCGCGCGGCTGATGCCGAGTTCTTTTGCTAGTTTGGATTTGTTCCAACCTGTGCGACGAAGTCCTTCGCGAATCATATCGCGCTCGAGTTCTTCGAGAGCATCTTTAAGCTTGCCTTGCAGACGAGAGCCTTGAACTTTGTTTTTCTCTCCGGCCTCCAGAATCTTCGGGGATAGTAACTCTGCCATCAACTTAGGTTCATCACCAGAGAGGACGCAAAGACGTTCGATCTCATTCTGAAGTTCACGGACATTACCTGGGAAAGCATAGTCATACAGCTTCTCAAGTGCGCGCTTCGTAATCTGGCGCTTAGGGCCGTTGGAGTGCTGCTCTTGAATCTTATTAAGGAAGAAATCCACCAAGAATGGGATGTCTTCTTTTCTTTCACGAAGCGGTGGAACGCGGATATTGATAACATTCAAGCGATAGTACAAGTCCTCTCGGAAAGTACCTTGTTCAACCATTTCTCGAAGATTTCTATTTGTTGCCGCGACGATTCTGACATCCACTTTGCGAGACTCAGTAGCACCCACGGGCGTAAATGTTCCCTCTTGCAGAACACGAAGAAGTTTAACCTGCATTTGGGGAGAAGTGTCACCGATCTCATCCAGGAAGAAGGTGCCTTTGTCGGCCATCTCAAAAAGACCTTTCTTGTCTTTAAGCGCACCGGTGAAAGAGCCCTTCATGTGACCGAAAAGTTCGGATTCCAATAAGTTGTCATTGAAAGCAGAACAGTTCTGAATAATAAATGATTTGTCTTTACGGTGAGAATTATAGTGAATTGATTTTGCGATCAACTCCTTACCCGTACCATTTTCACCCTGAACAAGAACCGTAGAGTCAGCACCTTTAATTTTATCCATCAAAGCGTAAAGCGACTGCATGGGTTTAGATTTACCGATCATGTTGTCGTACTTGTATCTGTTGCCCAGCTCTTTATTTAGCTCTTTGATGCGATCTTCACGAGAAGTGATCTCTAGGTGAAGTGTCACAATTTCTTGTGCTACTAGTTCACACAGTTCACAGAAGTGAGAGCGTTCTTGATCGTCGATATATTTTAATTTGCCTAGTGATTTTTCAATCACCTCACCAGAAAGTCCGAAGGCCGCGAGGCGGTCGCGAATCTCTGGAAGGCGAGACGTAAAGTTATTTTCGCGGAAGAAGCCGAAGGCTACAACTGTTCCTACGCAATCATTATCGATCATGATCGGGAAGATACCGACATCAAAGCCAACCATGTCCCACTTACGCATTGTAAAATTACTCTGAGAGGTGCGGAGGTCCTCGAGACATTTTGAAACCATCTCTGCAATGCTGCTTTGAACGGCCTCTTTCTTAAGGAGCGTGCCTACGGCGGGGTTCTCAAATTGAGCTTTGTCTGAATCATATCCCTTAAGGGTTCCGCGCTCATCTGTGAAGACAACGTCGATATTCCACCATGCTCCAAGAATTTGTTTGAGCTTATTGATGACATGTATATGTTCAAACTCATCCCAATTAATCATAAACCGATCCTTTCGATGACTGTAAAAAACTGTCAAATCTTTTATCGTCAAGAAAGTAGACAAACTTTAGATCGCCTGTCCAAAAAAACGGCATTCGCAGGTTTAAATCTTTGAGGTGTCTCGAAAGGAAACGGAATAGAATTTGTAAAGAGAGTATTTGGATACAAACTAGACGAAAGGCTGTTAGGGATTTGGACGGTTAGTGCTGCATTTGGACCAGAATAGCTGCTCTCGGCCGTTAAGGAGCAGTTGCCGTCCTGAGCGGCCTTTCTGAAGCGCATTCATGCACTTCAGACCAAAGCATCTTTTTTTAGCGGGGAATCACCCTACCATAGAGTCCTGAGAGTACCCTCTCGGGACTGCCGTTTGAGCCAACGGATTTCAAGTAAGCCTAGGACCACTCGAAAACGGAGTCGCAAAGAACCCCTTAGTCTACCCTCGTCGCACTAAGTATGCTGCAAACTATGGAACTTATAATATTCGCCCTGTTTAGAAAGCAGATCACTGTGAGTTCCAACTTCAACAATTTCACCCTCACGAAGGACGACAATTTTATCAGCCTTTTGAATGGTTGAAAGACGGTGGGCAATGACGATAGCCGTGCGGCCCGACATTAAATGATCAATACCTTTTTGGACTTCGATCTCACTGGCGGTATCAAGCGCGCTTGTGGCCTCATCCAGTATTAGCAGCGGGGCATCCTTGAACATGGCGCGCGCGATGCTGATACGTTGTTTTTCTCCACCAGAGAGTAAGTTGCCGCGGTCTCCGACGCGACTTTGATATCCATTTGGGGTGCGCAGGATGAAGTCGTTAGCATTGGCAAGTTTCGCCATCTTTGGAACATCTTCTTTAGTGCGAGAGAAGTCGCCGGCCTGAATATTTCGTTCAATCGTATCGCTGAATAAGAATACATCCTGAGTCACCAGGGCAATATTTCGGCGCAGATTTTTCAGTCCGATATCGAGTATGTTGACGTCATCAAAAAGAATTTCACCAGATGTCGCATCAAAGAATCGCTCCATCAAATTGACGATGGTTGATTTGCCGCTACCGCTAGCGCCCACAAGAGCAATGATCTCGCCGCGTTTAATCTCAAGATTGATGCCCTTTAGAATGAGATCTGTTCCATATCTAAAAGTGACATCTTTATAGGTGATTTTCTGCCAGTTCTTGGGAAACTCTTGGACTGCCGTTTTTTGTGGAACTTCTTCGGTTGAGTCTATGATTGAATAAATTCGCTGCATAGAGATCACGACATCCTGCATGCGCACATAGGCCTCTTGAAACTTTTTGATCGGCTGATTTACCATCAACAGCGAAGTGATAAATCCAAGGAAAGTTCCAGGAGTGGCGTTGCCAGCTGTGACTTGATAACTCGTGTAAAGTAAAACACAAAGAACAATCGCCGTAGCCAAAAATTCAGTTGCAGGGCCCGCAGCCTCTTGGCGTGAGTAAACGGTTTTTCGAATATCGAGATACTCGTTAGACTGTTTGAGCAGTTTTCCCGCCATCTCATCTTCAAGATTAAAAGACTGGATAATTCGCACGCCATCAAGGCTTTCTTTGATGGTAGATGTGATATGTTCCATCGCAATACGTTCTCGAGGAATGTATTTTCGCATGCTCCTGGAGATAGACTTTAAGATTAGCGCGATTACCGGCGCAACAAGAAGCGTTGCTAGGGTGAGCTTCCAATCAATATAGAGCAAATTTCCCAGAAGAAATATAAATAGCAAAGGATGAAGAAAAAAGTCTGCCACAATTCTCAAACCATCTTGAATGACTCGAATGTCGTTAAAGATACGACTTAGAAGTCCTCCAGACCCCGTGGCATAGGAGTTGTGGAAGGTAAGGTTCAAGTGCATAAATTTTAACTGCAATTTTTGGCGCATGCGCTGAACAATACACTCGGCCACGTAGTTCATTAGATATAAATGGTAATAACGGCTGAGTGAAGATATTAATCCGAGACCAAGAGCAATTGGCACGAGCATCACCAATTCATCGTGTTTCATCGCAGCCAGGTTGTCAAAGAGTGGCTTCACTATCAGCGCTAATCGGCTGTAGGCAACGGCATAAACTATGCCCGTGATGGCCACAATGATCATATACTTTTTGTAGTATTTAACTTCACCTAAGAGTTTTTTGACTTCAACTTGCATTCATTGCTCTCTGTTTCTGCTCGATGTTCTTACTCGATGTATTTTGGCTCTATCGGTCGGCATCCTTTAAATGGACCTCAGGGAGGTCTTAACTATTTAGACTTAGATTCAATGCGATGGCCATCGATATAGCGTTTCAAATATTGTCCAGTGAGGCTCTTTTTAACCTTCATAATGTCATTCGGAGAGCCCTGTGCGACAATGGCTCCGCCCTTTTTACCTGCTTCTGGCCCGAGGTCAATGACATAGTCGGATCCGCGTATCACATCCAAATTATGTTCGACAACGACGACGCTGCCCCCAGTTTCAATTAGTTTATTGAGGACTCGCATCAAAAGTTCAACTTCCCGAAAGTGCAGACCTGTCGTGGGTTCATCAAGTATGTAAAGGGTCGATTTCTGGTGGACCTGAGAGAGCTCTTTGGCGATCTTTAATCTTTGAGACTCGCCACCACTCAGTGAGTTGGCGGGCTGTCCAAGTTGTAAATAGTCTAAGCCGACTTCTTTAAGAACACTCAAAGGCTTGCGAATATTTGGATGGGCAACAAAGAAGTTCATGGCCTCTTGTACAGTCATCGATAGAATTTCAAAAACATTTCGGTCTTTGTATTTTATTTCCAAAATTTCCGGTCGGTATTTTTTTGAGTCGCAAACGTCGCAAGGTAAAACGACATTGTCCATGAACATCATGTCGATTTCTTCATAACCCGTACCTTTACAAGCAGGGCAACGACCACCGTCGACATTTAAACTAAAGGTTCCAGGAGTGTATCCGCGCGATTGGGCTTCAGGCGTGCCTGCCATGATTGTGCGAATGGCATCAAAAGCTTTTAAATAAGTAATTGGTGAACTGCGTGCTGATTTTCCTATCGGGGACTGGTCGATCAGCAAGACATTTTTTATGTGTTCTATGCCCTCAAGAGCGGCATATTCTTGAGCGGGTATATAGTCCAAATCTAAGGCGCGAGCCAAGGCTGGATAAAGTGTTTTGGAAATTAAGGTGGATTTTCCTGATCCACTTACACCTGTTACGGTGACCAGACGATTCAGAGGAATAGATACATCTACGTTTTTAAGGTTGTGACCCTTGGCGCCTTTGAGCTCAAGTTTAATCTTGTAGCTTGCAACATCAACGGGGCGAACTTGTCTTAGTGGTCCGGTGTCTTTTGTTGGTTTGAGAAACGCGACCGTATTTGATTTTTCAAAGTTATAAAAGTCTGCAGTAGTTCCAGCGTAGACAACCTCACCGCCCTGAAATCCAGAACCCGGTCCCATCTCAATGATGTGCTCGCTGGCCTTGATCACATCATGATCGTGTTCGACGATTACCAAGGTGTTTCCCAGTTCCTTCAAATCTTTAAGAATTGAAATCAAACGATCATTGTCACGAGGATGCAAGCCCACGGTCGGCTCATCCAAGACATAAAGGGCTTGTGAAAGACCCATGCCCAATTGATTTGCCAAGATCAGCCGCTGATATTCTCCACCAGACAGGGTGCGAGTTTCCCTATCTAAAGAAAGATAGTGAACACCCACGCGCATCAGAAATTCAAGACGGGCGCGAATTTGCTTTAAAACTTCTCCAGCCATTTCAAGCTGGTGAGGCGGTAAAATCAAATTTTTAAAAAACATCGCCATTTCCTCGATAGTCATGGCCGAGAGGTCGTGAACATTTGTATTTGAAACGAGGACGTGATGTGCCTCTTGTCTCAACCGAGAGCCCTTGCAGGATGGGCAAACAAAGGGGCTGCGAAATCGAGAGATGAAAACGCGCACATGCATTTTGTATTTAATTTGATCTAGGTATTCAAAAAGACCCTTCACACCAAAGAAAGTCTTGTCGCCTTTCCAAATATGATCCCGTTGTTCTTTCGGAAGATCTTTCCAAGGCTCATGGGTGTCGATTTTGGTTTTCTTGCAGTAGGCGAGAAGCTGTTTTTTTTCGTGAGCAGCGCTCGGCATCCAAAAGGGGCTCAGAGCACCTTGAGAAATACTCAAAGTGTTATTGGGAACAACTTTAGCCTCGTCGACTTCCAAAATATTCCCAAAGCCTTTGCACGTGGGGCAAGCCCCGATGGGCGAATTGAAACTAAAAAGTCTCGATGTTAAAGGTGGTGGCGTATATCCGCAAACAGGGCAAGAGGCATCTTCGCTGACTTGAAGCCGTTGAGATTCTGTTGTTAAAATAGTCGCTCGGCGAGTCGTTAGGTGAGTGTTAAACTTAACGCTGGCTTCGTAGGCCTGAGTTAAAGAGTCGGCAATACGACCTCTTTCGTCTTCATTGAAACCCATGCGATCAATAACTAAAAAGAAGGTTTCTTTAGGAAGACCTTTCTTGATTGCAGCTGGATCCCCAATTTCCAAAACAGTGCCCATTTCCTCTGAGGTCACTGGCGAGGAGCTAGTCTTTGCTTCAGGCTTCAATTTTTTAGCAACGACTTTTTTGCCAGCTTTTTTTGAGGGTTTTTCTGACGTTGTCGTTTTGGGCAGATAGATACGAAGATAGCCATCCTGCAAAAGTAAGGAGTGCAGTTTCTTTCCCTCGGCCAAGCGGCCTTCTGCCGAAATTTCGACAAGAATATAGCCACGCTTTCCCGTAAAGTTTTTAATCACTTTTTCGGTCGCTTCGGTGACGCTTTCTTTTTCGGTCGGGCAGTGATGAATCGGGCAATGGGATTGTCCAATTTTTTCAAACAGCAATCTAAGATAATCAATAATTTCGGTGGTAGTGCCGACAGTCGAGCGTGAACTCTTCACGCTATTCTTTTGTTCAATGGCGATAGCTGGTGGGATATTGCTAATGCCTTCAATGTCGGGCTTTGGTGCCTTATTTAAAAACTGTCGCGCGTAATTCGACATGCTTTCAATGAATCGACGCTGACCTTCGGCAAAAAGAGTCTCAAAAGCCAGGGAAGATTTCCCCGACCCACTCGGGCCACAAATCACAGTGAGAGAACCCACGGGAATTTGAACCTCGATGTTTTTAAGATTATTTTGTTTCACCCCCCAGAGGTGAATGTTCTTCATTCAGAGAAATCCTGTTTGTAAAAGTCAGTCGCTTCTTCTTGCTTGCTGGAAGAGGCATTTGGTTCAGTGCCTTCTACAAAAGCTTGGCGAAGAATATTCTTCGTTGAAGCAGAGGCGAGCTTTCCAGTTTCGCTATCTATATTAGCAAATACGATACCTTCAGGAACGGGGAAAGTCATCTGAGGAAGATCCTCATGAGCCGCTTTCATGTAATCTAACCAAATAGGTAACGCCGCACGTCCACCGACTTCGCTTTTACCGATGCTCTTTTCTTTGTCAAAACCCACCCAAACTCCCGTAGAGACCTGGGCGGTATAGCCGATGAACCACGCGTCATAGTAGTTGTTTGTTGTACCTGTTTTTCCGGCGACTTCTCGGCCAAGAGCCCGGGCCCTGCCGCCTGTTCCGTGGGGGTCTTCAACAACTCCTCGCAAGAGACTTGTCATTATGAATGCCGTTGTTGGTTTTATGAGTTGATCCGGATCTTCAAAGAAAAGACTTTCTGCCATAGCAGATGTCTTGGGCTCTTTCTTTTTGTATTCTTCAAGTTTTGCCGGATCCTGAGCGATTTCTAAAAAGGCTTTTCGGCGAGTTTCAAAGTCTTCGTTGATTCCACTGAGCTCTTTATCAAATCGCCTATCCAGAGAAATTTCTTTTAGTAAGTTTGTTCCCATGCGATCTTCGACTTTACGAATAAGCATCGGAGAAATTCTTTTACCTAGCCGCCCAAATTCAGAAAACGCCTTGGTCATTTCATAAAGAGTCACGCTACTTGATCCTAAAGCCAAGGTAAAGTCAGGATTAAGTGGGTTGTAAATTCCTAGGCGCTTTGAGTATTCTATCGCCCAAGGTACACCAACATCTTCAATAATTTTGACAGTGGGAATATTAAGAGATTGCACCAGTGCATTTCTAAAAAGGATATCGCCACCGAAACTTTTAGAGTGATTAGATGGCTTCCAAACTTTTGGGTCTCCTTGGCCCTCGGAATCGTTTGCATTTCCACCCTCCTCAAAAACGATAGGGGCATCCATGATCGGAGTGGCCGGAGTGTATCCTTTATCGAGAGCAGATGCATAGACAATAGCCTTAAAGGCAGAGCCAGTCTGGCGCGGAGCTTGAATGGCGCGGTTGAACTCACTCTTTGCAAAATTAGATCCGCCGACCATAGCTACAATGTCTTGGCTCTGTTGATCAAAGGAAATAAGCGCACCTTCAACTATGGGTTCTTGATCTAATTCAACTTGTAGGTATTTTGAAAACTCCGGAAGGCTGGGGACCACTTTCCCTTTAGCCGGAGCTTTTGGCTCAGGATACTTTTCAGAGATAATTTTAACTAAAATGATATCTCCAACTTTCAAAGCATCCGATGGGTTTTTGATCGCGGCAAAGTCATAGCGAATCTCTGAATCAGGTTTGCGTGCCCATGTCATGGATTCAAAATCAATAAGGGCTTGGGCGTCGGGGATTCGCACATAAACCAGGTCAGCGGCATCATCAACCTTTTCAACGACGGCCTCAATTGTCTCGCCGACTTTTGTGTATGAGGGAATTAATCCGCCGGACTTTGTATTCTCAGTGACCGGTGTAATTTCTGAAAACTTACCATCAGGTTGAATAATGCGTTCAGGTGTGGAGTCGAGAATTAGTCTCTTTCGAGATTCGGCGAGGAAAGCTTCGATATCGTCGCCAGCAATATTTTTAAGCGGACCGCGAAAGCCTTGGCGTTTATCAAGTGCTTTGAGTCCATCTCGAGTGGCGTCTTGTGCGGCTTTCTGTTTGGCAAGATCCAAGCTAGTATAAATGCGGATACCCTTATCTAAGACAGTGTCCTCGCCCAACTGAGCAACGAGAAGTTGGCGCACAGTCTCAAGGAAGAACGGGGCGTACTCTTCATAGTTTTCGCGAACGTAAACTTTTACAGGTTCCACGATGGCTTTGTCGGATTCTTCTTTACTGATATAACCCACATCGGCCATGCGACGTAAAACGTATATTTGTCGTTCTTTTGCGCGCAGTGGATTTCGGACGGGGCTGTAGCTGCTAGGGGCTTGCGGAAGACCAGCCAGAATTGCCATTTCCGGTAGTGTTAGGTCAGCAACAGTTTTGCGATAATAGGTCTGGGCGGCTTGCTCAACACCATAGGCGCCTTGTCCGAAGTAAATTTGATTTAAGTAAAGAAAAAGAATTTCTTCTTTGCTTAAGTTTTTTTCCATTTCAAGGGCTAAAAGGATATCGCGTAACTTACGAGTCAAAGTTTTTTCCGAGGTCAGCATCAGCGTTTTTGCGACCTGCTGAGTGATTGTCGATCCACCCTGTACGGTTCTTCCGGCTCGCATGTTGGCAAGAGCCGCGCGGAAAATAGCTTGGGGATTGATGCCCTTGTGTTGAAAGAATTGATCGTCTTCGGCAGCGAGGAAGGCATTGACGAGATTTTTTGGGATTTTTTCGTAGTCCACCAAGGTGCGACGTTCGCGGAAGAACTCGCCAATTTTTTTGCCGGTGCGGTCATAGACCGAACTTACTAAGAGAGGTTCGTAGTCTTTTACGGTTACGATTTTAGGTAGTCCCGACTTAACAGATTGGATAATGAGAAAGACGCTAAGAATTCCAACCAAAAATAAACCGACGCAGAGGAGAAGGATTTTTTTTAACACTTGAGGGGGCTCCTTTAAACAGGTCCCCATTCTAGCAGTGTGCGGAGCCAGGGTCTAGCGGGACCCTGGTCGGAAGGCGAGTTTGTTTTGCAGTCTATTGGGAAGTGCGAGTTTTACTGGATCCACGAGAGGATCTGCTCGATGACCGCTTTTTCAGTCCAGGGACATTTTGACCTAGATATCCACAGGCCTTTTCAATCTCAGGATCATCTACGATGTTCTGAATTTGATTAGTGTAGGTCGAGATGTCGGAGTGAGTATCGGAAACAGAGTATTCAGTTCCACGCTTAGGCTTTCCGCCGACAGATAAGTCCGCGAGGTCCTGTTGAGCTCGGTTAAGAGCTTCTTTTTGGCTCGCTGCTTTTTGAGCATTTGCCTGTAGGTCCGAGGTCATCTTAGTTTGTGCGGCAGTCATTTCCTGTTGGGTGATCTGCATTTTCTTTAGGACTTCTTGCTTGTCCTTGTTTTCTTGCTCAACTGCTTCGGCTTCCATTTGGGCTAATTGATCAGAAGAGGTTGTCAGTTGAGTCGTCACATTGTCGACACTTGACTGTGCAGACTCAATTTGCTTTTGAATGGACTGTTGTTCAGACTGCTTAGACTGATTCAGTGCGATTCTTTTCTTGTGAAAGATACCAATACAAGAGTTGTAGGCATTAATAAGTTCTTTTTTCTTTGTCGAAGCTTGGGACATAAAGTTTCTTGCAGTGCTTGTTGCGATGGTTTTGTACTTTGAATTCATCTCTTCAACTTGGCGCATACAGTCGCTTTTTCCGGCCTGATCAGAAAGTGCAATGAGTTGCTGAGCTTGTTCCAGCTGGGATTGATTCAAGTCGTTGCGTAGCTTAATAAGCTGTAGTCCAAAAGTGCCCTGTTGCTCTTTCAATTGGGCCTGATTCCTTTGAAATTCATTAAGTTGATCGCGCTTGTCAATTTTTCGTTGCGCAATTTTCTCATCGAGCTCTTTTTGAGTTTCATTGATATCTTTTTGCATTTGAGCGATGTCTTTATTAAAGGTGTCTTTGATTTCTCCGGCCTCTTTTGTTGTTTCAGCCATTTCTTCTTTTAAATCTTTGATTCTTTGATCTAAGTCCTTTTTTTGCTCAAAGTAGTCTTTGCCACCAAGTTGCGGGCAGCCACTGGCACTGGTTTTTGTAATCCCACTTAAATTTCCCAATCCAGTCATTTGTCCAATGGTATTGAGGGCGATATCGCCAGCTGGATTTGTTTGAAAATCATCAAGTCCCATATCATCGGCACATTCGTTTGCTTTTTCGATACAAGCATTGGCTTCGCCGAGTCCACCTTTACGACAGGCTTCGCCGATACTTTTCACGGCATCTGCAACTTCTCTTCGGACTGAATTACAGTCGATTTGATTTGTGCCTTTAGATTTCTCGAGACATTTGAAGTATTCATCCGAACCGCCGCCATGGGCAGACTCACATATTTGAGCTTGTGATCGAGATGATTCAGCGGCAAAAGCACCAGGAACCAGACCCAAAACAAATACGGTGTTGATAAAAACTTTTACACCCGTCGTACTTTTAAGCTTCGAAAGTGTCTTCATTTGGATCTCCCCTGCTGCAATAGAGTGGTGCAATACCAGTACCATTTATCGGCACTTCCGCCTCATTTCTTAACATCGTCTCATTCCGAGAAAATGAAAAAAGGTGCCAGGTAACCTTTTACAACTAGACCGCGTCAGTCCGAAGTGGACGGACTGTTCGATAAACGAATTTAAAGTAGAAATTAGAAGCAAAAAAGATCCCGCATTCGGAGCCTAAACAAATCAGTCGAAAAAATGAGGCAATTCAGTTAGAAAAGGTCGCCTGGCACCCTTTGGTTTTAACGCGTGCCGGTTGTAAAAGGTTACCTGGCACTTTTTGGGTCCTTTTGGTTATTGGGGGCTGGTGCAGTGGGCGCATTTGCGGGCGAGGATGGGGATGGTGGAGAGACACTCGGGGCAAGACTTTGTGTCTGGGGCTTTGGCCTCTTGTTTTTTCTGCATGCGGTTTGCGAGCTTGACGATCATGAACACTGCAAAGCCTAAAATTAGAAAGTCGATGATGGCGTTAAGGAAGATGCCATAGTTGAGCGTGGCAGATCCGGCGGCTTTCGCCGCCTCTAAAGTAAGATAGCTTTCACCGTTTAGGGCAACAAAGAGATTAGCAAAGCTGACCTTACCCAGGCCCATGCTTACAATGGGCATTAAGACATCCGAGACAAAGGACGCAACGATTTTTCCGAAAGCAGCACCGATTATGATACCAACGGCCATGTCTAAAACATTGCCGCGCATGATGAAGGCTCTAAATTCTTTTAGCATCGTAGCTCCCTGTTTGCTTTCGTTAAAAATTAGAACGTAGCAACAACGTTCAGTGTATTCGTCGTCGTCGTATACTTGCTACTTGTTGCAGGAACATTTTGATACTGCAAAAGGTAAGCATATTTAAGTGAGAATGTGGAATTGATCATCATATTAACCGATGCCTCTGTGTTGGCAAGATAAGCATCACTTTCGGTGAGATTTGGCAAATACTCAGCCCAGTACTTAAAAGAAAAAGTTTTATCCATAGCAAGGTTGTACGAGGTAAATACACGGCCGTAGTTATCAAAAGTCGTTGAACCCGTGACAGGTAAGTTTTTGGTGTAGCGATAACCAAGTTCTACGATCCAAGTTTGAAGGTCAGTTTTAGTCAGATAGTACTTAAGACCTATATCTGAAGAGTCGCGTTGGCGGTAACCCGCAAAAATATCACTCTCTGATTTTTGGCCAGCAAACACGCTGAAGTAATCAGTTAAGGCGCGCTCATATCGAAAACCCAAATCCCAATAGTGAGCACTTTGCACACCATTTGCAGTTGTATCTAGATAGCGACCAAATCCAATGTAAGAGTTTTGTTCGTGAGTAAGGGTGGACTTAAACTTGCCAGCATAGTTTTCGGATTCGGAGTTTCCACTGACAACAATCGCGCCAACTTCAGCCTCAGTTTGAAAAGGAGGAGGTGGTTCTGCCGCGAATGCGAAGTGTGCAGAAAAAGTAAGCAAAGCCGTCAGTATAAAAATAAACATTTTTGAGTTCTCCTTACGTTTTTTTAGCAGGTCCAAAGACAGAGTCAATGCACAAAAAATTGGACAAAAAAGAAGTGAGCCGCAGCCGATTTTCTGATAGATTTGCCGTGAGGACATTAGCGGTGCAAAAAGGTTTTAATTCAGACATCTCAGTGCGTGGGCAAAAATACCATATCCAAACTGAAGATTGGGGTCAGCAGAATCCCTTCTTGGTCAGCCGTATTTTTGTAAATGGCGCTGTACTTAAAACAATCAAAACGCCCTATGAAACGGCCCTTCGCCAAAGCTCCATTCATACCACCGACGCCATTCGCCAGGCGCTTCATCGCCAGCACTCGACAATCATCGATACTTTGATGACGGGATCCATGCCTTAAAAAGAGAAAACCTCGACCTCTGGCGAGTATTTTTCCGAGTCCATCTCCCCTAGGATAAAGGGATGATTGAATTCTCACACGTCTACAAAACATATCCAGGCCCCGTTCATGCTCTCAAAAATATTGATCTGAGAATTGACAAGGGTGAGTTCGTTTTCTTAACCGGTCCCAGCGGCGCGGGAAAAACAACGCTCTTCAAAATGATTTCTGCTTATGACTTAGCAACCTCTGGCGGAGTCAAAGTTGCGGGCTATGATTTAGCGACTCTCAAAGATGGCCAGGTTCCATTCTTTCGCCGTAAGATCGGAGTCGTATTCCAGGATTTCAAACTCTTAAAAGATCGCACGATTTTTGAAAACGTGGCCCTGCCTTTGCAAATTCGCGGAGATAAAACACCTCAAATTCAACGACGTGTTTACGAAGTCCTAGAGCAAGTGGGTCTAGCTCATAAGCACGATCAATTTCCCGACCTAATCTCAGGTGGAGAACAACAGCGCACTGCGATTGCCCGTGCCATTATTCACCAACCAGGAGTTCTGATTGCCGATGAGCCGACGGGAAATCTTGATCCACGACTGAGCGAAGAAATCATGGATCTGCTTGAGCGAGTGGCAGCACAAGGCACAACAGTTTTTGTAGCAACCCATGATCATGAAATGGTCAAACGAAGAAACAAAAGAACACTCGAACTAAAAGATGGCGCCATCGTTGGAGACCTCCGATGAAACGACCCCAATCTCAGTGGAGCCTGCGCATTTCAACTTTTATCGTGGTCTCCGCCTGTTTTGTTGTAATGGGCGCCTCCCTCCTTTTGTCGCAAAATTTTCGAAAGATATTAACTCTTTGGGGTGAAGACGTGCAAATGACAGTATATCTTTCATCGCACGTTTCCAGTGATGGCATTAAAGAAATCGAAACGCTCTTAAAAGACACCGGGAAAGTCGGTGAGGTGACGTTAGTCAGCCAAGAGCAAGCTCTTTCAGATTTTAGATCGCAATTAGCAACCTATGCACCGGATCTCTCGCAAGACGAAGAACTCCTTAAAGTCATTCCATCCAGCTTGCAGGTGTCCTTGGCCTCAGCAGTTGCAGTCGAAGGCCAAAAGCAAGCTTTGGAATTTCTGGCATCAAAACTCAAAGATCGGGAAGGTATCGACGAGGTCAGTTATGGTCAAGAATGGGTAGAGAAGTATTCAACTTTAGTTTCCGCAGTGGAAACCACTCTGAACTGCGTTGGGTTGATAATTGTATTGGCGGCCCTTTTTGTGATGTCCAACGCCATCAGAGCGTCAGTGCAAAATCGGCATGAGGAAATTATTGTTTTAGAAATGATCGGCGCCACGTCGACAATGATTCGCAAACCCTTTCTTCAAGAGGGAGCTCTGTTAGGATTGTGTTCTTCTCTATTGGCGCTAGGACTTTGTTCCGGACTTTTCTTTAGTTTTAAGAGCTTCCTCATTGGAAAATTAAGTTTCTTTCAGATCGGTGAACATATGAGCTTTCTATCAGTGGGCCTGTGTCTGGTTTTTGTTGTTGCAGGCACCGCATTGGGGGCTCTGGGTTCTTACCTTTGCGTAAGAAAAATGAATACAGGCTGGGCTGCGGCCCAGGGGTAGGAACAGATCAAATTTTTAATCAATCTCTTTATTTTAATTTGCACCTCCGTTGCTTTCGCAGCAGCGCCGACTGCCGTGGATATGCTGACGGACTTCACTGCGAACAAGCAAAAGCTAGAAGAAGCCGATATAAAACAGCGCCAAGTTCTTTCGGCCCTTTATCAAATTAATAAAAAAATAAAAAAAATGGTTTCCGAAAAAGGGGATCTTTCACAACAGCGTGTAGGCTTGGAACTTCAGATTGAGTCCTTGGCAGTCAAAGTAGAAACACTTGAAAAACAAGCCAACTCGCAACGAGCTCTTTTGGCCGAAAGACTGCGCGCCATCTATAAATTAGGTGGTCCATCTCTTGCGCGATTTCTTTTTAGTTCCTCTAGTTCAGCATCCCTTGAACGCAACTTAAAGATATTAGGAATCGTAGCCGCTCATGACGTGGCCACGATCCGAAACTATGGCAAGGACCTTAAAGATCTCGAAAGTAAAAAGCGGAGCCTTGCCCTTCGTCTAGAGAGCCTAAAAAATATTGAAAAAAAAATCGCCACTCAAGAAGTTAATTTCCGTAAGGAACAAAGCCTTAAGGGGAAACTTTTAGATGGGATTCGTAAAAGTCGCCTTTTCGCCCTGAATAAGATCCAAGGCCTCAGAGAGAAGTCTCTTCGATACAATATAGACGACGCCGGGGTCTTTGATTTGTTGTTTAAGCCCTCATTTTCGGATCAAAAAGGTTACCTTCCTCTGCCCCTGACCGGGGTCGTGACTGAAAAATTTGGACTTATGAAAGCGGCAGATCAGCCTTACACTTTTAACAACAAAGGGATCTATATTGCCGCCGCAAAGGGCAGCCCGATTAAGTCGGTCTTTGCGGGTAAGGTTTCGTTTGTGGGCACACTTCCCGGGTTCGGACCGACTTTGATAGTCGATCACGGGGATCACTACTATAGCGTTTATGGTCATATGGCTGGCGTGAAAGTAAATGAAGGTGATGAAGTCACACAAGAGCAAGTACTCGCTCAAGTGGGAAATAGTTCACCAGAACATGGACCAGGAATTTATTTTGAAATTCGGCATTTTTCCGAACCCTACGACCCGCAGCAGTGGATGAAAGGACTTTAAGCACATGCAATCAATGAAACGATATTGGAAGACGTATATTTTGGGAGGTCTCTTAATCTTGATCCTCGTGATCATGGCAGAGACAGGTTTCCAAGTACGTGCTTACGCGCAAGAGCGTTATGCAGACTTACAAAACTTCAGCAAGGTCCTGAATCTTATACAGCAATATTATGTCGAAGAGGTCGACACCAAAAAAATGATTTATGGTGCGATCAAAGGGATGCTACGAGAATTAGATCCTCATACAAATTTTATGGCGCCAGAAGTTTTCAAAGACTTTGAAACTGAAACCAGCGGCGAATTCGGTGGTCTGGGAATTGAGATCTCGATTCAAAATGGAATTCTCACGATCATCTCGCCTATCGAAGATGCTCCGGCATGGACCGCCGGCATTAAAGCCGGGGACCGAGTCGTGGCGGTTAACGGAACGTCGACAAAAGGTGTCAGCCTTGTCGAAGCGTCTCAGTTGATGCGTGGAAAAAAAGGCACGAAAGTTGTTTTGCGTGTCGTGCGTGAGAAAGAAGAAAAGCCACTTGATATTCCTGTTACTCGCGGAAGTGTCAAAATTAAATCCGTTAAGTATACGGATATTGGCGACGGATTTGCTTACATTAAAGTGACAAGCTTTATTGAGAACACCTCTAGGGATTTGGCAAAAGCCCTGGAGCTGCACTCGAAGGCCAATAAGGGCAAGATTGCAGGAGTTCTAATTGATATGCGTAGGAATCCAGGTGGGCTGCTGGATCAAGCAATCAAGGTGAGTGATTTGTTTATTAAAGATGGTGCCATCGTTAGCACGATCGGTCGCAATAAAAATGAAAAAGAAGTGGCGAAAGCCACAGGAAAAGCGGCCTATACAGATTTTCCAATCGTTGTTTTGGTAAATGAATACACAGCCAGCGCCAGTGAGATTGTTTCCGGTGCCCTTCAGGACAACAAACGTGCTTTGATCGTGGGTCAAAGAACTTTCGGTAAGGGCTCTGTTCAATCAGTTATTAGGCTAGGGGACGGTTCGGGATTAAAACTGACAGTGGCTCGTTATTATACACCTTCCGGAATTTCCATCCAGGCAGAGGGCATTCACCCTGACGTAGAAATTTCTGAAGTGGACACTGAGACTTTTGCAAAGGCGATTGTGAACACTCCAACAA